>JAURIP010000249.1 GCA_030832695.1 Sediminibacterium sp.
ACTACTTCATCGTGGCTTAAAGGCAACATAAAACTCTCATCATAAAAATACATCATGGAAAAAGAAAACTTATCCTGCTGCATTGACCTAAACAAAGGATCCAATTTAAAATAATCTAAAGTATCATGCATCCAACCCATCATCCATTTCATACCAAAGCCCAAGCCATCCATAAAAGTGGGCTTACTTATACCCGGCCAATCAGAGGCTTCTTCAGCAATGGTTTGTATATAAGGGAAGTCTCGGTATAAGGTTTCATTTAAGTCTTTTATAAAAGCAATGGCTTCAATATTTCCATTACCCCCAAATTCATTCGGTTCCCATTCACCTGCTTCCCTACTATAATCTAATCTTAACATAGAACTCACGGCGTCTACCCTTAATCCGTCGATATGAAATTGATCACACCAAAAACGTGCACTGCTTATTAAAAAAGATTTTACTTCCCCTCTTTTATAATTGAATATATAAGAGTTCCAATCGGGGTGATAGCCTTTTCGCATATCGGCATACTCATAAGTATTGGTACCGTCAAACATAAACAAGCCATGGGCATCATATGGAAAATGAGAAGGTACCCAGTCTAGAATAACACCAATTTCTGCTGCATGAAAGGCTTCTACCAAGGCCGCAAATTCTTGTGGGTTGCCAAAACGAGAAGTGGGTGCAAAAAATCCTACCCCTTGATAACCCCAGCTACCATCAAAAGGATGTTCCATCACAGGCATGAATTCAACATGGGTAAAACCCATTTCTTTTACATAAGGAACTAATAAGTCAATAAGTTGGATATAGGAATTATAAGAACTTTCATCGTTTTTATTAGGGCGCATCCAACTAGCCAAATGTACTTCGTAGACAGCATAAGGTTGGTCGGTTCTGTTTTTAATTTTTCTTTGCTCTATCCATTTTACATCCTTCCATGCATAATTCGTTTGCCAGGTAATAGAAGCGGTCAAGGGTCTTAGTTCCCAATAATTGGCAAAGGGGTCGCCTTTATCAAGCTTCACCCCTTTATAGCCATGTATATGGTATTTATATACTTCTCCTTGATCTATAGCTGGAACAAAGCCCTCCCAAATACCAGAACTATCTTGTCTAACTTTTAGTAAATGGGTTTCATTATTCCAATCATTAAAATTTCCTTTTACATATACGGCTGTTGCATTAGGTGCCCATACAGCAAAGTAAGTTCCCTTAGTACCCGATACTTCTAATTGTTTATTTCCAAATAAGGTATATAATGAATAGTGTGTACCATTTTGAAAATTATGCACATCTTCATCTGTAAATAAAGAGTAGTTCCAAACAGCTTGCTTGGTATCTACAAAATGAAGATCCTCGTATTTTGGCATAATTATTTCGTTAATTCAATCACTTGCATACTCATAGCAGCCATTGTAAATTCGTTTCCTATTTGCGCACCCGTCACAATATCTTTTCCGCCTTTAAACCCATCGGTTCTTTCAGCATATTTTTCAAAATTAAGTTTTCTTTCTTTGTTATCAGTATTCATCACACACATAATAGTTTGCCCCTTGGTATATCTAAAATATACATACAATCCATCTTCTGGAAGGTATTGCATCATCTCCCCTGTCTTTAAAGCGGCGGATGATTTTCTATAAGTACCCAATAGCTGCACATAATGTAAAAAATCTTTTTCTTGGTCTGTCATGCCTACTTCTGTAAAAGCATTCTTTTTATCGCCTGCCCATCCACCAGGAAAATCAAGTCTTACCCAGCCATCTGGATTGGAGATGCCCTTCATTAAAACTTCAGAACCATAAT
This sequence comes from Sediminibacterium sp., assembly GCA_030832695.1. Next base: position 1,792 of record JAURIP010000249.1, read on the forward strand.
ACATTTGAGGAATACCTCTAGAGGTCATTAACCAAGCATAGGCCATTTTAGTTTTGGGTATACTTTCTCCTAAAGAAGAATGTATACGCGTCATATCGTGATTGTCTAAAAATATCACATTATTACTAGGCACTTTGTATAAATAGTCATTGCTTAAAGTATTGTATAATTTAATCACCCCTCCACTCCAATCATTTTTTTCATTGAGTGCGGGTAAAATACCTGAAAACAATAAATGAAAATCGGAAGTAGCATGTAAATTGCTTTTGTAGGGAATATTTAAATTATTTCGAACATAATAAGCTTGAGAAGAAACTCCATCTACCCAACACTCTCCATAGGCAAATATATTTGGATACTCATCAATAAGGGCTTGATTCAATCTATTCATTACTTCTACATTACAGTACTTATAGGTATCTATTCTGAAAGCGTCAATACCATAGGTTTCAACAGACCAAATAGCATTTTGTGTTAAATATTTTTCTACAAAGGGATTCTCTTGATTCACATCGGGCATTTCGGTAGTAAACCAACCGTTAATCATTTTCTCTGCATCCACTTTTGAGTGATGAGGATCAAATACTGCTTGTTCTCTATAATGTGTCTGTGTATAAGAAGGCCACTGATGTACCCAATTTTTATCAGGCGCATCTTGAACTAAGAAATGAAAACGACCAAAATGATTATATACAATGTCTTGAATTAATTTCATGCCTCTTTTATGCAGGCTATCGCTTAATGTTAAATAAGCCTGGTCTCCACCTAAACGTTTTTCAATCGCATAATTATTTGTAGCTGCATAACCATGTTCAGTTCTATCAGGCATATCATTTTCAATCACAGGCGTCATCCATAAAGTTGAAACACCAAGTTTTTCAAAATAATCCAAATGATTGGTTACCCCTTTTAAATCGCCCCCATGTCTTAAAAAAATAGAGTCTCTATTTAAAGATTGGTCTTTTAATCCTGCTATACGGTCATTAGAAACATCGGCATTACTAAAACGATCAGGCATTAAAAAATAAATAAGGTCGGATGGATTAATACCTTGTGCAAACAAAGTTCCTCTTCCCTTTCGCCTTGGAAGTAATGACCAAGGGGTATTTGTTTTCTCTCCCTTATTGTTAAAAACAAAATTTACGGTTCCTGGTTTTGCAGTGGCGGTAATTTCAATATCCACCGCTATATAATGCCCATTTTCAAAATGATGTATTCCCAACACTTTCAAGCCCGGATAATTTGTATTCACTGTAGCCTTAGAAAAATTAGCATCTCTGTTTCTAAATAAAATTTGAATTTTATTGAATTGCATTTCCGTAAACCAATTAGTAGGATACGCTTCAGTTGTTTGACCATTAACTTCTGAAAATATTACAAAATTCAATAGCAGAATAGTCAATAAAACTGGGCGGTGTAAAAAACGAG
>JAURIP010000029.1 GCA_030832695.1 Sediminibacterium sp.
ATGGCATGCAAGTACAGGTAGATACCAGAGACAATAAAACTATTTACAGTGGTTCTCAATATGGTGCGTATTCAAGACAGAATTTAACTACTAAGGAGCGAAAGTTTATTAGACCATTACGTAATTTAGGAGAGCCTGCATTTAGATTCAACTGGCAAACACCTATTTTATTAAGTAAGCATAACCAAGATGTTTTTTATTATGGAAGCAATAAATTTCACCGCTCTATGAGTAAGGGAGATAGTTTAGTTACATTAAGTACTGAATTAACTTCTAACCCAGCGCAAGGGGATGTTCCTTATGGTACTTTAACAACCATGAGCGAAAGTCCATTCCGTTTTGGTTTAATTTATGTAGGAACGGATGATGGCATGATTCATTTATCAAAGGATGGTGGCTATACCTTTTCTTTATTGAGTGCAAAATTGCCTAAAGGTTTATATGTAAGTAGGGTATTGGCAAGTGCATATAGTGAATCACGCGTTTATGCTACATTGAACGGTTATCGTAACGATCATTTTAATGCTTATGTATATGTAAGTGATGATTATGGAACCACTTGGAAGCAAATCATGAAAGATTTACCATTAGAAGCGGTGAATGTAATTACCGAAGATAATTTGTCAAGTCAAGTGTTATATGTGGGTACTGATGGCGGATTGTATGTAAGTACAGATGGTGGAACAAGTTCCATGGGATGGAGTAAAGGCCTACCTAACGCGGTGCCTATTCACGATATCGTGATTCATCCTAGAGATAATGAAATTATTTTAGGTACACATGGTCGTAGCTTATATACCAGTAAGCTAGATGATCTGCATAAAAAAGTTCAAGTAAAAAAGTAATTAGCTGATTCAAATACAATAAGCATTTAAATGCTATTTATAAAAAATCCCAAGCAATGCTTGGGGTTTTTGTTTGAGCAGAATGTATTCCGTCATGAAATAGCAATCAACTAATTCAGTAAATATTTTTTATTGCTTATTATTTGAATTGATCAAAATAGGGTACTTCGTCATTTGATACCGCTTCCTTTTCTTGCCAATAAGCAAGGGTAACGATGGTGCCGTTCTCGGTTTTTAAGAGACGACCAAAAATTGCGTTGGTCGCATTAAAAGTTAAATCAGTCACTCCCACTGTAAATGTGGTAGGTGCTGGGGGTGCTTCAGGAACTGTGGGCGCTGGCACTGGCGTTGCATCGCCTTCAGCAGGCGCTGCCACTGGCGCGGCCGGTGCTGCTTTAGGGGCAGGGCTTCCCACCACTACTACTTGGTATTTATTTGACTCCAATAATTGTTTTAAAAATGTAACGCGTTCCGGACTTGCATTTTTTTCAACAATCGCACATTTAATACTATCTAAATCTTCAAATTCGTGGTTCTTATTAATTGCCATAATCAACTATTTTTTTACAAGCCAATACTTAGTGAATAAATATAATCATAAACGATACTAGCCAGTCCAGTAATAATTATTCCTGCTACACAGATATACATTGCCAACTTTATAATTCCTGGAACGCTTAATTTTTGAATGGGTTGTTCATTTTCTTCCATGAATATCGCCTTCACCACTTTTAAATAATAGAAAAAGGAAATCACCATATTTAATGCAGCAAAAGTAATCAGTCCATAATTTTCCTTGGCAGCACCAGCCATCATTAAAAATAATTTACCAAAAAAGCCTGCAGTAGGTGGTACCCCAGCTAATGAAAATAAAGCGATGGTTAAAACCCAAGATAAAAAAGGATTGGTTTTATAAAACCCTTTAAAGTCTGAAATATTTTCTTTTCCTGTTAAAGCACTCACCAGGGAAACTACACCAAAGGCGGCTAAATTAGAAAACACATAAATTAATACAAAGTAAACTAATGAGGCAGATCCAGTTTGCGAGCTACCTGAAATACCAATTAAAATAAAACCCACCTGCGCAATGGATGAAAAGGCAAGAAAGCGTTTGAAATTATCCTGTCTTAATGCGAATAAATTTCCAATTAAAATAGTAGCTACAGATAACACCACCAATACGCCATACCATACGGTAGCAATAGGCGTGAATACTTTATATAAGATTGAAGTGAACGTAAATAATACGGCAGCTTTTGACACTACTGATAAAAATGCGGTGACAGCAACGGGGGAGCCCTCGTAAACATCAGCGGTCCAAAGGTGAAAAGGCACTGCCGATATTTTAAATGCAAAACCAGATACCAATAAAATGAATCCAAACAATTGCATTGGATCCTTACTGATATGTGCTGTTAATATATCAAAGCTAAGTGTACCACTCGTGCCATATAAAAATGAAATACCCATTAATAAAATGCCAGAAGAAAATGCAGACGATAAAATTAATTTCATTGCGGCTTCGGATGACTTACGTTTTGCCAAATCGAAGTTGGCTGCAGCCGCTAATGGAATAGTACTCATTTCAAGTCCTAAATAAAACATTAACATGTTGCCACTTGAAATCATAAAGAACATTCCAAGTAAGGAAGTTAATATTAGTAAATAAAATTCAGCGACTTGCTTGTGATGTTTCAGCCATGCGTAGGATTGCATGGAAATTAAAAGTATCGCTAGGTTTAAAATGTTTTTTTCTAGTACAATTAAAGCGTTGGTTGTAAACATGCCATTAAATTCGCTTCCTTCGCTCATGCCAAAAAAGCCTGCAGCTAGGTTGATGAATAATAAAATATTAATGAGGTTCAAAACAGTTTCATTGCTTCTTTCTTTTCCTATTTTAATAAATAGCAATAAAAAAATAAGTAAGCTTAGTATTAGTTCCTGTCTGAGTAATATAAAAATGTTAGATAGCATTATTCTAATTATTTAAGGGTAATGGCTTTGTCAATATTGATCATTAAAAACTCGGTGCTGGGCATAATTAATTGGTTAATCAAAAACGGCGCCAAACCAATAATTAATATGCCTACTATTAACAAACCTGCTGCAAATTTTTCGTTCCAGGTAGCATCCCCTAAAAGGGCGTGCTCGTCTGAGATGGGGCCCATAATTGTTCTGCCTGTCGCGCGTAATATATATACTGCGGTCACTACAATTGATGCTGCTGATATCACAGTAGCAATACGATATACGCCATCTGGGTTTTGCCAGGAGCCCATAAACACTGACATCTCCGCCACAAATCCACTGAAGCCGGGTAAGCCTAGGGAACATAAACCTGCAATCACAAATACCGTAGATATAAAGGGCATTACTTTTAATAAACCACCTAATTGCGCAACCATCCTGGTATGGGTTCTGGAATAAATCATACCAATAGCAGCGAAGAATAAGGCCGTCATTAATCCGTGAGATACCATTTGAATTACTGCACCATTAATGGAAGTTTTATTCAACATGCCAATTCCTAATATCACAAATCCGCAGTGACTGATGGAGGAATAGGCATTGATATATTTTAAATCGGTTTGCATCATGGTAGCGAATGCGCCATAGATGATAGCGATCGTGGCCAATAAAATAATGATCCAAGAATAACTATATGCTGCATCAGGCATTAATGCTGCCATGCGTAAACAACCATAGCCACCTAGTTTCATAGAGATGCCTGCTAAAAACATAGAAGCTGCCGTTGGTGCAGATGCGTGTCCATCGGGTACCCAAGTGTGAAAAGGAAATAAAGCGGCAAATATGCCAAAGCCTAAAAATACAAACGGGAAAAAGAATTTTTGAACGCCTAATGAAATACCCATTTGGCCTATTTCAACCATGTCAAAAGTATGCGTGTTATAATAAATACCCATTAAGCCTACAAACACCAATGCCGAACCTGCCATTAACATTAAAGCAAGCTTCATGGCGCTGTTTTCTTTTTTACCACTTCCCCAAATACCAATTAATAAAAACTTAGGGATAACGGCTACTTCTAAAAAGAAAAACAAAGTGAACAAATCCAGAGAGATAAAAAATCCATAAGCACCCATGCTTAATAAAACGAGTAAGAAGAAATATTCTTTGCTCAGTTTTTCCATGGTCCAGGAAACAAGTATGCCCGCAACCACGATTAAAGAGCTTAATAATATCATGGCTAATGCAATGCCATCAATGCCAATATGGTAATTAATATTTAATGCTTTAAACCAAACAATATTTGTTTCAAATAAATAGGTTGCGGTGTTACCTGCTGCACGCTGATCCATATACAATTTCAACAACCATCCAGCCGCGCCTAATTGTGCTATTGATCCTGCCAATCCAATAGTTCTTATTTGCGCTAAATTTTTACTCAATAAAATGAGTAAAGCAGTGAGCAGGGGCAATAAGATGAGTAATGATAAGTTCATATGAATAAGTTATTTCCAGATATAAATAAATAAAATTGATAATGCTACGACCCCTCCGAAAAAGTACAATGCATAGTTTTGTACCTTACCCGATTGAAAGCCTTTAATCGCCCCTGAAGTTTTTGCGGTTGTATTTGCTAATAACAACATAAAGCCATCCACAATATTGCGATCTGCCCAAGCAATAGGTTGTCCGATCAATGGGAATACAATTTTTTTAGTGATAAACAAATACAATTCATCTACATAAAACTTTTTGTAGGCTGCTCTGTAAAAAACACCAAATAGCGCAACCGCTTTATCTGATTTTGCATTCTGGGTTTTGTAAAAATTAGCAGCTATTAATATCGCAATGACAGATAACGTAACTGGGGCAATGGAGAATACCAAATCAATATGCGTTTCTAATGCTAATCCATCTGAAGTGATGAATTGGGAGAAAGGAATAAATCCAACACCTATTGCACAGGCTGTTAAAATAAGTAATGGTAATTTCATGGTCCAAGTGCCTTCGCCATGATCATGTGTATCTGCATGAGCATCTTTATTTGCGTGACCATGGTCATGATTCGCTTTTGCAACCGCATCCTTGCTCCAAAAAATATTAAAATACAAACGGAACATATAAAAGCTGGTTAGTGCTGCAGTGAACAAAGCCACACCGTAAATCAATTTATTCTCATTAAATGCTGCAGTTAAAATTTCTTCCTTACTAAAAAATCCTGCAAAAGGAGGGATACCAGCAATGGCTAAGCAAGCAATTAAAAAAGCAGCATGGGTAATGGGCATTAATTTTCTTAAGCCGCCCATATCTTTCATTTCATTACTATGTACCATATGAATGACCGAGCCTGCGCCTAAGAATAATAAACTCTTGAAAAAGGCATGGGTAAATAAATGGAACATGGAAGCCATATATCCCAATCCTGCTTCACCACCATTTTTTGAAATGCCTAATGCAAACATCATATAGCCAATTTGCGACATCGTAGAATAAGCCAATACACGTTTAATATCTGTTTGTGTACAAGCAATCACTGCAGCAAGTAAGGCGGAGAATGCACCCACATAAGTAACGATGGTTAAGGCTGCTTCGTCCATAGAAAATATAGGGAACAATCGAGCCACTAAATAAACACCCGCGACCACCATGGTTGCTGCGTGGATTAACGCGGACACAGGAGTAGGACCTTCCATAGCATCAGGTAACCAAATATGCAAAGGGAACATCGCCGACTTTCCTGCACCACCCATAAATATTAAGGTTAAACCCCAAGTAAGCATACTAGCACCCAAAAAGCTAGCACTCGTGATGCTTAAGAATTCAGGGGATTGCGTTGATGTTAATTTTTCAATCAATAATCCAATATCTAAAGTGCCTCCGTAAAAGCCCATCATTAATATACCAATTAAAAAACCTAAATCAGCGAAGCGCGTTACAATGAATGCTTTTTTGGAAGCAGCCACTGCAGAAGGTTTATTAAAGTAGTATCCAATTAATAAAAAGCTGGAGACCCCCACTAACTCCCAGAACATATATACTTGGAAAATATTAACGGATAATATTAATCCCAACATGGAGAAAGTAAATAAAGACAAGAACGCATAATAAGTTGCAAATCTTTCTTCCCCTTTCATGTAGCCCAAGCTAAATACATGAACCATTAAGGAAACCGAAGTCACCACAATCAACATCATCACTGAAATGGGATCTACAATGATACCCATATCAATGGATACATTAGGACTGAATTGCAACCAAGTATATTTTAATGCGATTATTTTTTGATACACCCCGTTTACTTTTCCGTCTACAAAAAAGTATTGCTTAGCAGCCACAAAGGAAAGGATGGTAGCGGTAAGCAAGGAGGCTGTTCCAATAATACCTGCGCTTTTAGCAAAGTACTTGCGTCCGAACAAGCCCAATACCACAAAAGTAGCAAGTGGTAATAATGGAATCCAAAGTATATATAAGTAGTTTGACATAATAATTAAAATTTCATTTCAGTGGCATCGTCAACATCAATGGATTGATGACTACGATACAAATTAATAATAATGGCAATCGCTACAGCGGCTTCGGCAGCTGCAATGGTGATGATAAACAAAGAAAAAAACAAACCATCTAATTTAGCAGGGAATAAGTATTTATTAAATGCGACAAAATTAATATTCACGCTATTTAACATGAGCTCAATGGACATGAGCATGGTAATAATATTTCTTCTGGTAAACAAACCATACATACCTATAAAAAATAAGGCTGTGCTTACAAAAAGGATATGGGTTAAGGGTACTTCATTCATGGTATTAATCCTCCTTTTTGTTTAAGTGAACAATATTTGCTTCAGTAGGTTTCATCGCAATAACAATACAGCCCACCATCGCTGCTAATAATAACATACTCACCACTTCAAACGGTAAAATAAATCCATGTGAAGTAGTACTTAGCATTTGCATACCTATTTCATCCACACTTGGATTAAAGGGGGCTGCTGAAATATTATTGAATCCGTAATGATTGATTAAATTATAGGTAAATACAATACCAAATAAAGCAGCGAGTGCAGAAAATATCATTTTACCATTGGCAGGCTTGGCCATTTCCTTTCCTGATTGTTGTGTTAAAAATATCGAGAAGATAATTAACACCACAATACCACCTACATACACCACTATTTGTATAGCAGCAATAAACTCTACCTGCATCCAAAAATAAAGTGCAGCAATACCTACCAATGAAAATAATAACCAGATGGCAGAACGAAATATTTTAAGTGATGTCACTGCTAAAATTGCGGCGCCCAATATGAGTGCGGCAATAGCGTAAAATATAATAGTTGATGTATTCATTATTCTATTCCCTCCCTTATTTTAGATCCTGGTTGATTTAATACTTTGGTTAATTTGGTTCTATCAAATACACTGTGTTCAAAATTGGGCGCCATTTTAATAGCATCACTTGGACAAGCAACAATACATAAATTACACATGGTGCATAATTCAAGACGATAAACTAATGTGTCAATTGCTTTTTTCTTTTTTCCTTCAGGGGAGGTTTCAAACTTGGTCACCACTTTGATGGTGCCATTTGGACAAGCCAACTCACAAGCAGTACAACCCGTACAAGTATGTTCATTGTTGGCATCATGCGGCATTACTACTTCGCCCTTGAATCGGTCCGACAGTAATAAGGTCGCACGATTGTCCGGATATTGCTCAGTTATAATTTCCTTGGGATGTGTAAAGTAATAACCTGTTTTGCGCATGCCTTTTAATAAGGAGGTTACGCCGGTCACTACATCTGTTATATATTCTTTCAAAAACATGTTTCTAATTCATTTAATGTTAAAAATGCCAACCTAAAATAGCAATGACTGCTACTAATAATAGGTTGAACAAACTTATCGGTAATAAATATTTCCATTCTAAATTTAATAATTGATCAACGCGTAATCTTGGGAAGGTCCATCTGAACCACATAATTAAAAAGATAAGAAAAAATGTTTTTCCCATAAACCAGACCGAAGAAGGGATATAATCCATAATGTGATTGAAAGCTTCCCAATTGCCAATATGTAATGGCATCCATCCGCCAAAGAATAAAGTAGCACCAATGGCACAAACAATAAATATGTTAATGTATTCTGCTAAAAAGAACAAGGCGAATCGCATACCTGAATATTCCGTATGAAAACCTGCTGTTAATTCTGATTCAGCTTCCGCTAAATCAAAGGGCGCACGATTGGTTTCGGCAGTAACTGCAATAATGTATAATACAAATGCAATGACTGCAGGAATATGACCTTTAAAAATCCACCAGCCATTTTGTTGTGCATTTACAATTTCAGAAAGTTGCAAGCTGCCTGTTAAAACCACAATGGTTAATACTGCAAATCCTGCAGATAATTCATAACTCACAATTTGAGCGCCGCTGCGCATCGCACCTAATAAAGAATATTTGTTATTACTCGCCCAACCTGCCATTAAAATTCCGATCACAGATAAGGAAGAAACGGAACTAATATAAAGTACCCCAATATTGATATCCCAAATTTGAAAATTTTTCGCAAAAGCAATTGGCGCTAATAATAACATACCCACCATCATTACGACAAATGGAGCGAGGTTAAATAAAAATTTATCTGCCTTGTCGGGCACCAAACCTTCTTTCATGATTAATTTTAAAGTATCTGCCACTGTTTGAAACATACCGCCGGGTCCAACACGATTGGGCCCCAATCTAATTTGTATATGTGCCGCCACTTTTCGCTCCATTAATACCAGTACCAAACCTAGTATGGCGAATAAACTAATGGACAATAAAATCACTATCACACATTCAATAGCCAATGCCATTGTGGGATTAAACTTCATCAATAACCAATCTTGAACACTGGTTGTAATTCCTTCTAAACTAAACATGCGTTACTGTTTTTATATAACAAACAATTCTATCTTTCTTTTATCTATCAATATCTGGTATCACTAAATCCAACGTACCCATGCTCGCCATTAAATCACCTATCTTACCTTCAACAGCTATATGATTTAATACTGATAAATTTGAAAAACCGGGCGACCTGAATTTAATTCTGTGTGGTGTGGTTCCTCCCTCGCTTACTACATACACACCAAATTCACCTCGAGCAGTTTCCACCCTTGTATAAAATTCACCCTTCGGTAATTTTAAAACATTTTTTGTTTTACCTACAAAATCGCCTTCTGGAATATTATCAATTAATTGTTCAATGATGCGAATAGATTGATTCATTTCTTTAACACGTACCATGTAACGTGCAAAGGAATCACCTGCTGTTTCCAATACTTCATCAAATTCTACTTTATCATACACTTCGTAAGGATAAATTTTTCGAATATCGCAGCTAACACCACTTGCGCGTGCTACTGGTCCTGTGCAACCATAAGAAATAGCATCTTCTGCGCTTAAAATTCCCACACCTTTTGTTCTACTTTGGAATATGACATTGTTGGTCACTAAATCTTCATATTCGGTTACCTTGGATTTGAATTGGGTAATGAATGCTTTTACCTTTTTTTGAAAATCAGGATGTAGGTCATACATCAATCCGCCTGGAACGATATAATTCATGGTTAATCTTGCGCCGCAAGTATCTTCCATTATATCAGTAATCATTTCTCTTTCTCTGAATGCATAAAAGAAAGGGGTAAAAGCGCCTAAGTCCATCGCCATAGCACCCAACCATAATTCATGAGATGCAATACGTGTTAATTCACTCAAAATAACGCGAATATATTTTGCACGATCAGGTACTTCAATTTGCATTCCTTTTTCAACGAGTAATGCGCAGCCTAAATTATTAATATGCGATGACAAGTAATCCATTCGACTGGTTACATAAATAAATTGACGATAAGTTAAGCTCTCGCACATTTTTTCAATAGAGCGGTGGATATAACCTAAGTGGGGTTCGATTTTCTTAATGGTTTCACCATTTAAGGTAACCACCAAATGCAACACCCCATGCGTAGCAGGATGCTGTGGCCCCATATTGATGACTAGTTCACCATCAGCACCTAACTCACTTGTATCTTTTATTATTTCAGTTTGATTGTACATGTGCCTATTATAATTTTATCATGTTGATAGGATCTTCAAAATCTTTTCTTAAGGGATATCCTTTGAAGTCGTCCTCCAATATTAATTTTCGTAAATCAGGATGATTTGTAAAATGCACGCCAAACATTTCAAAAACTTCGCGTTCTAAAAATTCAGCGGTTCTCCAAATATCACAAACGGTTTCAATCACTGGCTGTTCGCGATTCACATTTGCTTTGATCACGATGCTTTGACGATGTGTTATAGCAGATAAGTGATACACCATGGTTAAATGTGTTTTAAAATCAACACAAGTCAAACAAAACAAATAGTTCATTTGCATTTTGCCATTGCGCAATGCTAGCATCAAAGGTTTTAATTCTTCAGCGGATACGATTACATTTAACCATTCACCTGTTTCATCAAATGTGGCAGCAGGTGCTAGGGTAGGGATATATTCTTTTATTTCTTCGTTGGTCATTGTTATAAATTAAGTGCTGTTTAAAACTATGCTGCTCTGTTGGATTGATATTTTTAATAGCATCTCTCAAAGAGCATATCCTTTTGCTTTATACTTTGTATTCTCCTCTAATTTGTTCACGCGTCATGCCTAATTTAATTTTCTCTTGTAAAGAAATTAAAGAATGCAATAAAGCTTCTGGGCGCGGAGGACAACCTGGTATATAAACATCTACGGGAATAATATGATCCGCCCCTTTTACTACTGAATAAGTGTTGTAAAAAAATGGACCACCACTAATGGCACATGCACCCATTGCAATTACATATTTGGGATCGGCCATTTGATCATACAATCTTTTTAATACAGGCGCCATTTTATTTACAATGGTACCAGCAATAATAATGACATCAGCTTGACGCGGCGAAGCCCTGGCTACTTCGAATCCAAATCGAGAAAAATCATATTTGGCTGAAGCGGTGGACATCATTTCAATACCGCAACAGCTTGTTGCAAATGATAATGGCCATAGGGAATTGGACCGTGCCCAATTGATAATACTATCAAAAGTACTTACCACAATGCCACCACCTGGTGTGTCGTGAACGATACCTGGAAAAGGCTCGTTGCCTGCAATTTTTTCTTTTAACTCCATTTTAATGCTCCTTTTTTATGGGCGTATAAAAAGCCCATGAATAAAATAAATATGAAAACAATAA
>JAURIP010000357.1 GCA_030832695.1 Sediminibacterium sp.
AGGATTTTTTTGCGTACAAAATTATTGATGATAATAGAGATAGTTTGGTAAAAGTGCAAGTGGGAAATACTTTTTATTCACCCATTGATTTGTCTTCATATATTTTAGCAGAATTAAAAAAACGTGCCGAGCATATTTTAAAAACACCGGTAACGAAAGCGGTAATTACAGTGCCTGCTTACTTTAATGATACACAACGTCAAGCGACACGCGATGCAGGAAAATTAGCAGGACTGGATGTGTTGCGTATTATCAATGAGCCTACTGCTGCTAGCTTAGCGTATGGTTTGGGTTTGGATCCAACGGAAGAAAAAACAATTGCAGTATATGATTTAGGAGGGGGTACTTTTGATATTTCCATATTGAAAATTTCGAATGGTATTTTTGAAGTATTAAGTACCAATGGAGATACTTATTTAGGGGGTGATGATTTAGATCGCGCCATTATTGAATATTGGATGAAGCAAATGGGCGTGGATCATTTAGAAGATCAAAAAACCCTTAAACAACAATTAAGATTAGCTGCAGAAAAAGCAAAAATCGCTTTGTCGGCTGCTGATTATTTTGAAACTGAATTTGCGGGTGAAAAAGTTTCTATCACCAAACAAATATTTGAAGATTTAATTACACCGATTGTTCAAAAGACAATGGATTGTTGTGCGCGTGCCATGAAGGATGCGCAATTAAATATTTCCGATATCAATACGATACTGATGGTAGGCGGTAGCACCCGTGTACCTTTTGTAAAACAAAAAGTGGCTGACTTTTTTGCACAACCCGTGAATGATTCCGTGAATCCAGATGAAGTGGTCGCATTAGGTGCAGCGGTGCAAGCAGATATTTTAGCAGGTAATAATTCATCCATGTTATTATTAGATATCACGCCTTTAAGTTTAGGTATTGAAACCATGGGTGGCTTGATGGATGTATTACTTCCGCGCAATGCTAAAATTCCAACACAGGCTTCCAGACAATACACCACACAAAAAGATGCACAAACAGGGATTAATATTTCAGTATATCAAGGAGAGCGTGATTTAGTAAAGGACAATCGACAATTGGGAGCGTTTACTTTAAAAGGTATCCCCTCCATGCCAGCAGGTCTTCCAAAAGTGGAAGTGCGTTTTTTAATTAATGCAGATGGAATTTTACAGGTAAGTGCAAAAGAATTACGCAGCGGTGTGAGCCAAACCATTGATATCAAACCACAGAATGGATTAACGGATGAAGAAGTTGAGCAAAGGTTATTGGAAAGTATCACCCATGCCAAGGCCGATATTAGTATGCGTGCTTTAGTAGAGGCGAGAACAGAGGCCGAGCAAATGTTGGACGTGACGGAAAAGTTCTTGATGAAGCATGCGGCACTTTTAACCTCGGAGGAATTGACTACAACTGCCCAAGCCATGCAAGCCTTACAGTTGGCGATCACCATGGAGGACAAGAACTTAATTCAGACTAAAACTGAGGAATTAAACGATATTTCCCGCCCATTTGCCGAAAGGGTAATGGATCAGGCCATTTCGGGGGCCATGAAAGGGAAGAATATTGAGGATAAAGATTTATAGTAAATTTGGTATTTTCAAAAGGAATCCTATCTTTGCCATCCAATTTTATTGTACCATTTAGAAATAATAGGTCTTAAAATTTTTTTAAGTCCCAATAACGGGTCTAAAATAAAAAACGCCTGAGGAGGTATATATTATGTTAATTATTGATTCAAAAGATTGCGAGAACATTGACAAAGCGCTTAAGAAGTACAAAAAGAAGTTTGAAAAAAGTAAAACTTTATTAAAGTTACGTGCGCGTCAAGCTTATGTAAAACCATCAGTACAACGTCGTTTCGAAGTATTGAAAGCTGTTTACAAGCAACAAATTTTCAGCGGAAAAATCGAAAGATAATTTTTTCTTTGCCTTGTATTCGATTACAAAGGCTCGAAAAAATCCACTAATAAATTCTTAAAGCCCCTCTTTGGGGCTTTTTTCATTTCTTGAATATCTTCTTTAAACATTTGGTATTTAAAAAAAGATTTTAATGAAGATATCTTTCTATTTAAAGACTTACCGGTCATTTCAGACTCTTTCATTCCAGCCAGCCAAGATCTTACCATCGATCCAGAGATTTGATTCAATGCTACTTTATCATACTGAGTCTCTATAAAATCAAAAAACTGCACCAAATCGTTGGAATACGCCGTAATGGTATGCAAAGAGTAACGC
>JAURIP010000076.1 GCA_030832695.1 Sediminibacterium sp.
AAGACTTTTTTAAAATACTATGCTCCGCTTCCTTAATTAATTTTAAGGCCAATTTTTTTTATCTCTTATGATTTATTTAAAAAAGTAAGACTTTTTTAAAATACTATACTCCGCTTCCTTAATTAATTTTAAGGCCAATTTTTTTTATCTCTTATGATTTATTTAAAAAAGTAAGACTTTTTTAAAATACTTTTCTACGCTTAATTAATTACTCCGCTTCTGCCACTACTTCTTTTACTTCCGGAATCATACGCTTCATCATTCCTTCGATACCTGCTTTTAAAGTGACCATTGAACTAGGGCATCCACTACATGAACCTTGTAACATTAAATTTACCACACCGTCATTATAACTTTTAAATTGTATGGCACCGCCATCCATTTCTACTGCGGGCTTAACATAGTTCTCTAATAATTCTTTTATTCTCTTCACAATATCATCATCATCTGCGTGAACTGTATTCGTGGCTTCTTGTTTTATTTTAGCTACTTCCTCTTCATTCACTACCACACCACCGTTTTCTAAATACTCCTTTAAAAAAGTTTTAATGGTGGGTATCACGTCCTGCCAATCTTCCGTATCCGCACTTTTGGTCAATGTAATAAAATTGCTCGCTATAAATACACTTTTAATAAAAGGGAAGCTAAATAATTCTTTTGCCAAAGGTGATGCAATCGCTAACCTTTCCTCGGCGATATCGATACTTTTTCCTGGATATAAAAGCTTGTTTGCGACAAACTTCATCGTCTCCGGGTTGGGTGTCATTTCGGTATAAATGCTTACAATGGTATTGCCTGTAGTAATCATAGTTGCGCTTTTTGGTAAAATTGAATACAAAAATAATCAAAAATGAGGGTCAACAAGGCGTTTGCCCAATATTGGACTATATTTTTCCGATATCGACAAGGGTAAAACCTATGGAATGATGCTCAATTTGGCATAATTCAGCATGATCTTCTTTTCACCGTTTTTATCAAAAAGGATTAATGCGATTGGGTTGTGCGCTGAGCCTTCAATTTCCTTGATGACGCCAAACCCAAATTT
Source organism: Sediminibacterium sp. (assembly GCA_030832695.1). The sequence continues at coordinate 1,046 of JAURIP010000076.1, forward strand.
TTGATGTTCTATTTTCATGCCTGCTTCTAAGTCAGAAGGGTCGGCTGCGGTGAAGTTTTCCGAAGGAATATGGTTTTTATTTAATGTACTTGGCGGCGCTACCGGCATATAGCTGGGTTTGCTTGGCTTGTTGTCGGTATTTAATTTAGGCTTAGGCTCGCTCCATCCTTTGGTATTCCCTCCATGCATACGGTCATAGGCATTGCCCCAGCCAGAACTTTGGTTACGTGCGCCACCACCTGCACTTGACTTGTCAATTTTGTCCTCGGGCATCTCTTCAATAAATCGGCTTGGATCATTTTGTACCAATTGTCCAAAACGATACCTTGAATTCGCATGGCTTAACCACAAGTGTCTTTTTGCGCGGGTAACCGCTACATAAAACAATCTCCTTTCTTCTTCCAGCTCCTCCCTTGTATTTACACTCATACCACTAGGGAATAAGGTTTCTTCTAAACCCACTACAAACACACAAGCAAATTCCAAACCTTTCGCTGCGTGCACCGTCATTAATTTTACGGAATCGGCTTCATTCTTATCATTATCCGCATCCGTGATTAAAGTAATTTGTTGCAGGTAAGCGCCTAAACCTTTATCGCCTTGTTCCCCATCTTCATTGCTTGGACTTTCGGTCCACTCTTTAATAGAGTTTAATAACTCTTGTATATTTTCATAACGCGCTAAACCTTCAGTTGATTTATCGTTAAATAATTCTTTAACAATATTGGTATGCTTTCCTACCTGAACCGCAACATCATAAGCATTGTGCTTGGTGAGTTGATTTTGAAAATATTTTATCATCGTCACAAACTCCTCAATCGCAGTGAGCGTGCCTGCTTTAAATCCAAAAGCTTTTGCTTTTTCTAATACTTCGTAAAAAGTAATATTTTGTTCACCAGCAATGACCAAACATTTTTCCATCGTAGTTTTTCCAATACCTCTTGCAGGATAGTTAATAATTCTTTTTAATCCCTCTTCATCCTTGGTGTTGGCAATAATTCTTAGGTAAGCAATGTAATCCTTAATTTCTTTTCTTTGATAAAAGCTAAGCCCACCATATATTTTATATGGGATACCTGTGCGTCTAAGGCTTTCCTCGAATGACCTACTCTGCGCATTCGTACGATATAAAATGGCGAAGTCGTTATTGTAAAAATGATTTCGTAATTTATTTTCTTGAATAGCATCCGCAACAAATTTACCTTCCTCGTTGTCGGTCATGGTTCTAACCAACTTTATTTTTTCACCCTCCTCATTTTCAGTCCACAAGTTTTTTGGAATTTGTCCCTGGTTGTTTTTAATTACATGGTTGGCAACTTCCAATATAGAAGCACTACTGCGATAGTTTTGTTCCAACTTCACCAATTTAACGTCATCATAATCTTTTTGAAACTGTAAAATGTTTTCAATGGTCGCACCTCTAAAACTATATATACTTTGTGCGTCATCACCCACCACACAAATATTTTCATGAACTGCTGCTAATAGTTTTGCAATTTGATACTGCACCGGATTGGTATCCTGATACTCATCAATTAATAAATATTTAAACTTATGTTGGTATTTGTGAAGCACTTCGGGGTAGTCGCGTAATAGTTCATGCATTTTAAATAATAGATCATCAAAATCCATTGCCCCATTTTTAAAACAACGCGCTACATAAGAAGCATAAATTTCACCAATCGCAGGACGCTTTGATCTTGCATCCTCTTGTTGAATCATGGTATTGGAATTATATTCCACTGGACCAATCAATGCATTTTTTGCAGAAGAGATGCGGTTGTGAACTATATTGGGTTTGTAGTGCTTGTCGTCCAAGCCCATATCATTAATGACTGCTTTTAATACCGATCTAGAATCGTCTGTATCATAGATGGTAAAGCTTTGCGGGAAACCCAACTTACTTGCTTCAGAACGCAGTAATCTTGCAAATACACTGTGAAAAGTACCAATATATAAATTACGCGCTTCGGTATTGCCTAAGGTTTTTTCGACACGCTCCTTCATTTCCTTAGCGGCCTTGTTGGTAAAAGTAAGGGCCAATATATTAAAAGAATCTACGCCACTATTCATTAAGTGTGCAATCCTGCTTGTTAATACTTTTGTTTTGCCGCTGCCCGCGCCAGCAATAATCATTAATGGACCATTCATATGAATGACTGCCTCTTTTTGCTGTTCATTTAAACCTTGTAAATACGCTTGCATCATACAAAGATACGACGAGTTACTACATTTATGAAAGATGGGGAAAAACAAAAACAAATAAAAAACCCCCACACCGAAAAAGTGTAGGGGTCAAATATTGATAATAATATATAAAACAAGCTTTATACTAAAAGCCCATTCTTTATGTAATTATTTTGTTTCTAATAATTTAAAGAATTGATCTAATTGAGGTAAAATTACAATTCTTGTTCTGCGGTTAGCAGCTCTGTTTTCAGCAGAATTATTTTCAGCTAAAGGAACATATTCACCTCTTCCAGCTGCAGTCATGCGCTTTGGATCAATACCATATTTTTCTTGTAATAATCTAACAATGGTTGTTGCGCGCTTAACACTTAAATCCCAGTTGTCTTCCATCTTATTGTCTGATCCTAATAATTGCTTAGAATCGGTATGTCCTTCTACCATGAATTCAATATTCGGCTGTGCCGCTAATACTTTAGCAACCTTACCTAATACTACTGTTGCTTTGTCAGTTATTGAAAAGCTACCACTTTTAAATAATAATTTATCAGAGATGTCAACGTATACCACTCCTTTTTCAACCTTGATATTAATATCTCCGTCACTCAAATCACCAATTGCACCTTTTAAGTTCATTACCAATGCCATGTTCATTGAATCTTTACGTGCCATAGATCCTTGTAAAGTTTGGATATAAGAATCTTTTGAACCAATATTTTCTAAAGATTTTTTAATGCTCTCTGCTTGTGCACCTGATACTACTGACATATCTTGTAGTTGATTTAAAACCACATTGTTGTTCTTCTTCAAAAACTCAATTTGCTTATTTAAGTCATCAATCGTTCCTTGCATTGTTTTAGAAACAAAGTTTGATTTGTCTGTTTCATTTTTTGCTTTTGCAGCTTGATCCTGAGCATCACGGTATTTACCTTGTAAATCGGCATAAGCACCATTCAATTGACCATATTTTGCTTCAGCCTCTTGTAATTTTTTAGGGCTAACGCAAGAATAAGCACCAAGACTAATAATAGCAAGCGCTAAAAAAATTTTACTTTTCATACTCTATCTGTTTTTTATTAATTTATATAATTTAGCCAATGGCCATCATAAAAATAAGCATATAGTTTAGAATCTAAAAACTATTTTGAAATTTCTGCATTTTCTTAACAATCAATATCTGCTGTAATGCTGTATTCCGGAACGAATCCTTTAAAATTCTTAAAAAAGTCGATAATTTTTCGTTTATCAGCATGTTCGTCGTCTGATAAATAGAATGGTTCGGTAAAAACAACTGTTCTATTGAAAAAATCCATGGCGACCATGACCACCGGCACATTTGCTTTTTTGGCAATATGGTAAAATCCAGAACGTAATTTGTACACTTTCTTTCTGGTGCCTTCAGGTGACAAAGCCAAGTGAAAGGTTTCCTTTTCATTAAATATTTTCACCACCTGGTCTACCAAATTATTATTTTTTGAGCGATCTACTGGGTAGCAACCCAAGTAGTTTAAAATCCAACTAAAAGGAGGAATAAAAAGTTCTTTTTTGCCTAAAAATCTAAGAAAATGGAAATGCATCTTTTTTCTTACTGCCAATCCTAAAAAAAAGTCGGTACTATGGGTGTGCGGGGCAACGATATAAACTGCCTTTTTGAGTTCAAAAGGGAATCTTCCTTTTATTTGCCATCCTTTCACTGTGAAAAACCACCAAGCAAGTAGTTGTTGCATAAATTATAACTTAAAAATGATTCCAGCTCCAATCGCGCGGGCTTCAAAAAATGTTCTGATTTATTTAATGTTATGACTCCCCAATAAATAAAATGCTATAACCCAATAAAGATACTTCATCTTGGGTATTCTAAATAGGATTAATGGCAGTTAATTTACCTTTTCTCCACTAAAATGGCATTGTTCAATGGATCTACCTTTTTGGCATTGAATTGCTGCACCAGTAGTTTAGGTGGCGAAGCACTAAGGGTATTTTTTTCATACCAGCGATCATAGTATTTAAGTAAAATAGCAAATGCTGCAATAATATTATTTTCATTAAAAAATTGTACCGCATTTTTAGTTTCCAATCCGCCTAATCTTTTTTGTATTCTAATTGTGGCATCAATTAATAGTTGCACTTCAAAACCGCCATAGCCTTGTACAATAAAATTTAATCTTTCTTCAAAAGGGATAATAATAAAATGACAAATACTATTACGCATTTGTAAAAAAAATGGCGTCGGGATCATCACGAGTCCAATGCGCTGGCTTTCATCTTCCACCCAAAAAGGTTGATCTGTTTTATTATTAAATAGCGCAGCAGCTAATTTATTTTCAAACATTTCCTGTGAAGGTTGTACCGCTTGTCCAATGGCACCAAAAGCAGATCCTTTGTGATTGGCTAATCCCTCCAAGTCAATGACCGTATTATTTCTTTGTTGTAATACGTGTAAAATTTCTGTTTTACCCGAACCCGTAAATCCACCCAATACTTTAATGGGATACCCTTTAATAAATTGATTTAAAACCCAATTTCGATAGGCTTTATAACCACCTGTTAGTTGGTAAACTTTATAACCATATAGGTCTAATAACCAAGCTACGGCTGCACTTCGCATGCCTCCCCGCCAACAATGTACGAGTATGGTTGGTTTTGTTGTATTGGGTCCTTGCTGTTTTTCACGTACCCATTTTTCCACTGTTTCAATCATGGGAAGTAGCTTGGTTCCAAAAAGCGGTAAGCCAACTTTTATGGCCTCCTCCCTGCTTTGTTTTTTATAAGTAGTGCCAATAATTGCGCGTTCTTCATTGGTAAATAAAGGAAGATTTAAAGCCGATACAATATGTGCATGTTCAAATTCACCTGGGCTTCGGACATCAATGATGAGAAAATTAGGCGCTTGAATTATAAAGTCATCAATATCTATTTTTTGTACCGCCATAATTATAAAGTTAATTGCTTTATAGCAGTTTCAAGTGCTTCTATTGAAAAATTTGTAAACGGCGGTTTTATATAATTAAATTGACTTGCTTCATTTAAAGCAACACTTAATTTAAAATCACTTTGATCATAACAAATAGCCCATTTTTTTTCCTGCCATATTTTTCCTAATAATATTTGTTCAGTTTGCCCTGGTGTTGGGATAAGTATTAATTTTTTTTCAAAAGGGATTAATTCCATCAAAGTTGTATATCCCCCTCTGCAAATAATATACTCAGCACGATTAATTTCCTTTACCAAATCAGCGCCTGATAAATGTGGGTACTTCGTGGCATTATTATTTTGTTCAAACGCCTCATTTACTTTTGGCGTTCCGGCTACCACTGTAAATTTTAAATTTAATTGATTTCCTTTCGACCATAATAAATTCTCAAGTAAGGTTCTTTGAGGTTCAGGGCCTGATACGATTCCTAAAAAACTAATTGCTTCTTGATGGGCAGCAATCTCTTTATGATCGTATTGTTTTAATCTTGACAAACAACCCATATACCAAATGGGGATATTGGGTTTTAATTTTGTATTTGCTAAAATGCCTGATAAATTATTTTCTCCCTCCATGTCGGGTATCCAGCAAGCATTGAATCTTTTAAACCAAGCATATTGTATTTTTTGAAAACCAGGCGTGGCCCAGGCATAAGGCATTTGAAAGTTAAGTTGGTGCGTGATAAATACACTAGGCACATTTTTATGATAAAAACCAAAACGATTGTCGGAAATGATTATATCAAACTGTAATTCTTTCTGCTTTTGTTGTAACCACCTATATTCATAATAAATGCTGTAAATAATTTTCGGTATTTGAAAAAAAATAGCCAGGGGTAAAAGGGCACCTATCTTTGCATAATTTATTCGGTAGCCACGTAAATGTAAAAAATGGGCATTAGGCAAGGCTTCTCTTAATATGGCTTCATGGTATCCCTCTGTGGCGATATATATTTCATAGTTCAATTTTTCCAAGGCCTGAATAAGGGGAATACACCGAGTGGCGTGCCCCAAACCCCAATCAATGGGTGATATACAAATTTTAGCCTTATTCAT
>JAURIP010000011.1 GCA_030832695.1 Sediminibacterium sp.
CTTGAACAAGATATGACGGTCAATAAAACCATGACTATTAGGGATGATTTAAAGATGAATATTAATTATGATCAACCAGGTATGTTTGGACGTTTAACACCAGCAGAAAAATTAGTCTATAAAAATTATTATGGAAAAATTGCATTAGAATATGAAAAAGTGAAATCGGATTCAATTGCATTAATCAAATGGAAATACCAACGCTATTTAAAAGATTATTTAGCCACGGCCAAATCCTTGGATCGTAATATTGGTCGGATATTAGCCTATTTGGAGCAATCAGGTTTGGCGGAAAATACGGTGGTGATGTATGCGTCGGATCAAGGCTTTTATATGGGAGAACATGGTTGGTTCGATAAAAGATTTATGTATGAAGAAAGTTTAAAAACACCTTTTGTATTAAAATATCCTAAACATATAAAACCTGGAACCGTTGTGAATGATATTGTAGTGAATATTGATTTTGCACCGACCTTTTTGGATATCGCTGGAATTAAAGCGCCAGTTGAAATGCAAGGAAAAAGCTTTTTACCACTCGTGACAAAATCGGGAAAGGTTGAAAATTGGCGAACTGCTATGTATTACCATTATTACGAGTATCCACAGCCGCATAAAGTGCCACCTCATTTTGGTATTCGAACCATGCGATATAAGTTGATTCGATTTTACGGACCAAGGAATGAGTGGGAATTGTATGATTTAAAAACGGATCCTACTGAAATGCATAATATTATCCATGATCAAAAACAAGCAAATACAATCATTGATTTAAAAAAGCAGTTACGTTCTTTAATCATTGAATATAAGGACACCGAAGCTTTACAAATTTTGAATAGTAATTAAGCACTTACTTTTTGAGTGCGCCCACATTGCTGGAGAATATCTTAACGGCAATGGCAAGTAGTATTACGCCAAAAAATTTACGAACAGCGAGGAGGCCGCCTGGTCCTAATAAACGTTCGATATAGTTGAGGGATTTTAATACTGCGAATACAATTACTAAGTTGACCAATATACCCATTGCGATATAGAATTCGTCGAAGTTCGCTTTTAATGACATAATAGTAGTAAGTGTTCCACTTCCTGCAATAATTGGAAAAGCAATTGGAACTACTGCACCTGAATGCGCATTCTTATCCCCTTTAAAAATTTCATGCCCCAATACCATTTCAAGCCCTAGTAAAAATATGACGATGGATCCGCCCACGGCAAATGATTTTACATCGAGGCCTAAAATTTGTAAAAAGGGTTTTCCTAAAAATAAAAATAGGATCATTAATGCCCCCGAAATAAGGGTTACCCTTAATGATTTAATGGCGCCCGACTTTTCCTTCATGGCAATCAGTAAGGGAATAGATCCTACGATATCTATCACTGCAAATAAGGTAAATATGACAGTAAGTAATTGGTCAAAATGAAAGTCCATAAAAAAGCTTTGTATGAAGATACAAAGCTTTTTTAAATTGAACAGTTATGTATATGTTATTTCAATCTAAGACCAATCATGAGCATACGCCCCATTGTATTGTAACCATTAATTTCTTGAAATACGGCGTTGGCTAAATTTTGTCCGTCAGCGTACAATAATAGATGCTTGTTGAGCTTGTATTGAATATGCGCATTGAGTAAGGTGTAGCTCTTTAAGCTAACATCCGCTGCTGCATAACCACCCACATCGTATCGCTTGCTTATATATCTAACTGCCATGCTAAAATTTAATTTAGGGGATACTTCATAGGTCCATTGAATACCTGCTGTATTTTTTGGACGTTTTAATAAGTAGTTATACGTTATTGTGTCCGTAGTGGTCACTCTGTTTTGATTGGTTTCTTGTCCATTCATTAAAGTGTAGTTGGCAGAGAAATTATTTTTTTCATTGGCTTTCCAATTGAATTCTAGTTCTAAACCATTTACTTTTTGTTGGATATAATTGAAAAAATTATAATCAATATAATTATAGTCTATTCCGTTATCGATGGTTCTATTGTAATAAACGGCTCTTATAAATAAAGGGTTGGTTTTGTATTCCATTCCTATTTCTGTATTAAAAGATTCTTCCGGTTTTAATTTTTCATTATAACTTAATTGATACAGTGAGGGCGCTTTGTATCCTGTGGAAGCGCTTGCCATGAATCGAATGTTTGCATTTAATTTATAAGAAGGACTTATAGTGAAGGTTTGGTTGGACCCGTAACGATTATGTTTGTTGTTTCTGCCACCTAGTTCTAGTAGCCACTTATTGGAGGCATCATTTATTAATAAAGAGCTATACAAGGCAGTTTGGTACTGAAAAGTATCTTTAAAATTATCATTATAAGGCCCCCATTTACTTATGGATATATAAGTTTGATGATAGGATCCGTATCTAAAGTCAACTCCGGAAATCCATTGTATATTTTTTGAAATTGATTTTGAAAAAAAGGCATCCGCGAAATGCGATTTTCCAGCATATTGGTTGTCTTCGAAAATGGTATAAGTTTTATCAACGCTATCATTTTTATATTGCCTGTCCTGTGTACTTAATTGGTATTGCAATTGAAAAACAGTTTTTTCTTTTTTGTATTTCAAAATAAAACCTGTGAATTTGGTGGCATTATTGAATTTTTCGTCTTTATCATCTTTAAAAGTGCCATAATCAATATCGGCGTTGTAACTTGTCTGTTGCGTGAAAGCTTTTAAATTCCAATTTTGGTTAAAAGCATAATTGATATTGGCAAACCAATTATTATTGCGATAGCCATCTTTGTCAAAATTATTTTTCCCAGTCAAATCTGTGGCAGAAGAAAATCCTTTTGCAAATTCATTGCCGAATCCAATTGCGTAATTCAACTTTCCAATGGTGCTACTATGTTGCGCATTCATTTTTCTTGTACCATAACTGCCTGTACTAATATCTCCGGAGAAGCTTGGAATAGATTTATTTTTGGTGATAATATTAATTACACCACCAATAGCATCTGAACCATACAGGGTACTTTGTGCACCTTTTAAAATTTCAATGCGCTCAATCAAATTCAAGGGTACTAAGTTCAAATCAAACTCATTGCTAATCATTGAAGGGTCACCTACGGGCATGCCATTAATTAAAATTAAGGTACGACCACTGGAAGCGCCGCGCATGTAAATGCTTGGAACGGTTCCTGCATTACTTAAACTGCCGGGCAAATACAAGCCTGCTTGTTCATTTAAGATTTGCGCAATGCTTCTGCCAGCATTGGCCTGAAGTGCTGCTGCATTAATTACCGTGACCACTTTACCAGTTGTGTTTTGTTTCTGCTCCACTTTGTTAGCAGTGACAATCACTTCATCCAGTGAAATTACGGTGTCGGAAATTTTTTTAATTGCGTCTTTTTGTTGCCCAAAGAGAAGGGTGGTGGATGCGATGAGGCATACCGAGAGCGTGATTAATTTTTTGCTCATTGTTTTGTTTTTTTGTTGTTAACAATGAGCTTCCTGGAGAAAGAGAACCATAATGAATGGTTATGCAAATAGCAAATCAAAAAATAACTTTTAAGTTATCCAATGTTATGCAAATGCAAAATCCATTTTTTACAATCCTTGCTTTTTACCCGAAAGCTGTTGATGTATTCATTAGGCAGGTCTTCTGGCTTGTTCTTTTTAATGCATCCTTCCCAAATTGCTTCAGTGGATATATTGCATTGATTGCTTTTGGCAATGAACTCACAGCTACGGGAATAGCCCCCGATTTAAACGGGGTTCCCTTTTAATCATTTTCATGAACCTAATTCCAAAACAAACTTAACTATAAAAAAAATTGACTAACCGATTAATTATTAACCCATTGTTGAAAACTTAAAAGCTTTTTTGGTATATTTAAGGCTATATATTTAGCTTGTTGCTCATATATAGGATATAAGCATTTTTTTAATAAAGTAAATTATAGTATAACTAATCACTTAAGCATGAAATCAAAACAAGGCATTAATTTTTTTAGTTTGACCATGATTGTGGTCAGCCTTGTAATTGGCATGGGTATTTTCAAAACGCCAGCAACCATTGCTGCAAAATCTGGAACACCCCTTATTTTTTTTAGTGCATGGTTGATTGGTGGGGTCATTGCTTTGTTTGGTGCATTGACTTATGCTGAAATTGGGCAACGACTTCCAGTGATGGGGGGTTATTATAAAGTATTTGCGCACTGCTATCATCCAGGCGTAGGATTTACCATTAATGTTTTAATACTAATCAGTAATGCAGCCTCCTTAGCTGTGGTGGCATTAATTGGCGCTGATTATGTGAGTGATTTATTATTTGGTCAACCTTCTGGGACCCTTTTTAATATTGGCGTTGCTTCTTTATCAGTAGCCTTATTCTATATTGTTAATTTGCTAGGATTAAAAACGAGTAGTCGCACACAGAACATTTTAACGGTCGTCAAAATCGCTTTAATCGTTTTATTAATTTCTTCTTTATTTAAAGGTGTTACGGTTCCACCGCATGGCATTAATGAGGGAAAAATTTATACTTACGATGGCACCAATGGGGCACTTTTATTATTAGTAAGTTTGGTTTCCGTTTTTTTTACTTACGGAGGATACCAGCAAACCATCAATTTTGGGTCTGAAGTTGCCTCTGGAAAAATTATGCAAAAAGGAATTGTAGTAGGTATTCTGGTCGTATTATTTTTATACCTCACCATAAATTATACTTATATCAAAGTGATTGGTTTTGATCAAATGAAAAATGCGAATGCCATTGGCTCTTTATTGTTTGAGGCTTGGTTTGGTAAATTAGGGGCAAAGGTTTTTGATTTTGCGATGGTGTTAAGTGTGTTGGCTTATGTGAACGTAATATTGATGAGTAATCCTCGTGTCATGTTTGCAATGAGTGAGGACAAGGTTTTGCCTGCGATATTTCAAAAAAAGCATCCCAAAACGGAAGCCTTGGTTCCTGGGTTAACCTTTTTTGCTTTAACCACCATATTGGTGACATTTTTTGGCAAAGGCGTTGATGACGTATTGAGTTTTAGCATTTTTTTGGATTGTTTGGGAATGAGTACTTCCGCAGCCACTTTATTAATATTAAGGCGTAAAAATCAGGGAGATGGATCGGTCACCGGGTATTTAAAAAGATGGACCCCAGTTTTTTGTGTGATTTTTGTGTGTGCCTATGCCTTTGTAGCGGTTGCGGTAGTCATTGACAAACCTTATTCCGCCCTAACTGCCATAATTTTAGTTGGGCTTGTTTCTATTATATACAGGCTGTTTTATTATACAAAGACCTCTTTAAAGTAATTTTTTATAAATTTTATTCCGTTTCTACGCTAAGGATAAGTTTTTTTAGCCTTTCATCGTCCAATATTGCTGTTCAGCAGACCGCTTTTCCGTCTGTCTAAAAATATGGAAACTAGGCGGTATTAGTTTACTTTTGTAATCTCAAAAGAAGTTCAAAATATAATTAAGTCGATGAAATACATTTTTTCTATTTTAATCCTAGGAATTGGCATCCATTTACAAGCACAAAACGGGGCACCTTGGGATTTAAAAACATGTGTTGAATATGCCATTCAGCATAATATATCTATCCAACAAGCCGATGTACAGGCAAGATTGGCAAAGTTACAGGCGCAGTTTGCGAGTTCAAATAGATTACCAACAATCAATGGATCAACTGGCGCTGGATTAAGATTAGGGCGTTCTATTGACCCTACCACTAACGGATTCTCAAACACCCAGTTTTTATTCAATAATTTTGGATTAAATGGGGGTGTTCAAATTTTTAATGCAGGTAAGCTTAGGAATAATGCGGAGGCATCTAATTTCAGTTGGTTGGCAAGTGAAACAGACAAGCAAACTATTTCGAATGACATTTCAATGAGTGTCGCTACTTTTTATTTACAAGTATTATCGGCTATTGAACAATCTGAAATTACTAAAATTCAAATTCAACAAACACTTGAACAATTGAATGCTACTAAAAAAAGAGTGGAAGTGGGTGTGCTCCCTGAGATTAATTTATTGGAATTGGAAACACAATTAGCCAATGATAGTAGTAATTATATCGGAGCAATTTCTAACGTAATACAAACTAAATTAAGTTTAAAGGCTTTGTTAAATTTAGACGCAAGTGCTGAATTTGATGTCTTGGTACAACCTGTTGAAAATATAAAAATTCAACCATTTACTGATTTGCAACCGGATTATGTTTTCACGATTGCAGAACAAAATTTACCAAATGTAAAAGCGGCAGGCTTGCGTGTCAATGCGGCTGCAAAATCAGTCGCTGCAGCGAAAGCTAATTTTTATCCAACTTTAAGTTTTGGCTACGGATTATCGTCTAACTTCTCTAATCAATTTAAATACACATCCGGTTTTGATATGACTGGCGTGAGTGCTATTTCACCAGCAAGTCCTTTTGTTACGGTGAACAATAGCAAATACTTTGTTCAAAGTCCAACGTATACTGCTACAACTGCAAATCGCAATTGGGGTAATATATGGAATGGATGGGGTAATAAAATAAACGACAATTTTGGTCAAAGTTTGAGCATTCAATTGTCGATACCCATATTTAATGCGGGACAATCAAAAATAACTTACCAACAAGCTAAGTTAAATTACAGGTCAACTGAGTTACAACAGGAAAATATTCAACGTAAATTAAAGCAGGATATTTATGCTGCATACACTAATGCAATTGTAGCGTTGAATAAATTAAATGCCAATCAAAAAGCAGTTACTACTGCTGAAAAAGCATATCAATTTGCTACCAAAAGATATGAGCTTGGCTTATTAGGCACGATTGAATTATTGAACAACCAAAATAACTTTTTAAGGGCTAAGGTAAATTTTAAATCTGCACAATATGAGTATGTATTTAGAATTAAATTATTAGAATTTTACAAAGGCGTTTCGCTTGAGTTATAATTAACAGATAAAAAAAATTACAGAAGTAAAACATATAAAAATGAACAAGAAAATTATTTGGATAGGCGCAGGCTTTGTTGTTGTGATAGGCTTGCTTATTGGCTTAAAAAAAGCAGGGGTCATTGGTAAGGAGGAAGGGATTGCTGTTACAGTGGAAGCGGTACAACTAAGAACCATTACAGAGTCAGTGAATGCAAGTGGTAAGGTGTATCCTGAAATTGAAGTAAAAGTAAGTCCTGATATTTCTGGAGAAATTGTCAACCTTTTTGTAGAGGAAGGTGATCGCGTTACCAAAGGTCAAGTGCTTGCAAAAATTTACGCTGATATTTACTCATCTCAACGTGATCAAGTGACTGCGAGTGTAAATCAAGTTAAAGCGCAATACGAAAATGTGAAAGCGGGTATTAGTGGTTTAAAAACTGTTTACGATAATACAAAAGCAACGAATGAGCGGTTTAAAAAATTGTTTGCTGATAAAATTGTTTCTAGAGCCGAATATGAGCAAACGGAGCAAGCTTTTAGATCAGCGGAATCAAGTTATAATTCAGCAAAGGAATCCATCAAAAGTGGAGAAGCGCAAATTCAAGGCGTAAGAGCCCAATTGGCTAGGGCTGAAAAGGATTTGGCACGAACCATTATTACATGTCCTATGGATGGTATTGTTAGTTTGATGAATGTAAAGAAAGGGGAAAGAGTGGTAGGAACAGCACAAATGACTGGTACTGAAATGATGCGTGTGGCAGATATGAAAAGTATTGAAGTAAGAGTGGATGTAGGAGAGAACGATATTACCAAAGTTAAATTGGGTGATACAGCACTGGTGGAAGTAGATGCTTATAATAACAGAAAATTCAAAGGGGTGGTTTATAAAATTGCGAATCCGGTTACTGCTATTTCTGGGGTATCTAGTTCCGCAGAAGTTGCAAATTATAAAGTACATATTAGATTATTACCTGAAGAGTATGCTGATTTAGCGAAGGATAATAATATTTTTCCTTTCCGTCCAGGAATGACAGCAAGTGCTGACATACAAACCAAGTCAAAAAGAAATGTAGTAACCGTACCTTTAAATGCAGTAACTACAAGAGATGCTAAAGGAGAAGGGAAAAGTACAGAAGTAACTAAATCATCGGCAAATGCAAGTACCGAAAAAGCACCTACTACCGTTGATGAAGATGTGAGCGAAGTGGTTTTTGTATTGCAAAAGGATAATAAAGTGAAATTGGTAAAAGTTAAAACTGACATTCAAGATTTGAATTTTATTGAGGTGTCAGGGGTAAAAGTAGGCGATAAGATCATCACTGGGCCGTATAGTACAGTGAGTAAAACATTAAAGGAAGGTAGTTTGGTCACTGTCGTAACTAAAGAAAAATTATTCGAGGAGAAAAAATAACTTATTTGGTTGACTATTAGCTGTATAAGGGGCGCATTTAAAAAATGCGCCCCTTTTTTATTGAGTTTCGTATGTTTGCAAAAATGAGCAACATGCAAATTGGTATAATTGGAAGTGGAAGTTGGGCAACCGCTATTGCAAAAATTATCACGGATAATGGGCATGAAATCAATTGGTGGGTTAGGCAAACGGAAAATATCGCCTACTTTAAAAAGCGTCACCACAATCCACATTACCTTAGAAATGCATTTTTTGATACCACTAAGATCAATTTTTCGGATGATATAGCTGAAGTGGTAAAACAATCTACTGTCATTATTATGGCAGTGCCTTCAATACATATTGAATCTGTTTTGCAAGCAGTGCCTTCCGATTTATTGAAAAATAAAAAAGTGGTCTCTGCTATTAAAGGGGTAATGCCTAAGTATAATATTTTATTACATGAGTTTTTGGCACAAAAATTTGATTTTCCATTAAGTCAATATTTTACTTTATTGGGCCCCAGCCATGCCGAAGAAGTGGTAGCGGAGCAGCTGTCCTACTTAACATTTTCAGGAGTAGATACTTTGATGACAAGCGAGATTGCATCGTATTTTAAATCTGATTATATCAATACGATTGTCAATAATGATGTGGTAGGCGTTCAGTATGCAGCAGTCCTAAAAAATATTTATGCACTAGGTGCTGGTATTGCACATGGCTTGGAATACGGAGATAATTTTTTGAGTGTATATATCGCCAATTGCGCAAACGAAATGAAAGTTTTGTTAAGTGCAATTAAGCAAAAAGAAAATGCTGAAGGAATACCAGCAAATTATGCAGCCTCCGTTTATTTAGGCGACTTGTTGGTTACCTGTTATTCATTGCATAGCCGAAATAGGACTTTTGGAAATATGATTGGCAAAGGTTATTCAGTAAAATCGGCCGAATTGGAATTGAATATGGTGGCCGAAGGGTATAATGCGAGCAAGTGTATAACTGTAATCAATAAAAATTTAGGCATTGAGTTGCCTATAGTTGATGCTGTTTATAAAATTTTATGGGAGGGCCACCAACCGACTTTCGCGTTCAAAGAAATAGAAAAGATATTATTTTAAATTTGGCCTTGAAAAAAGTCTTGAATAGATCATGAATAAGTCTTGAAAAGATTATTCTGCTATCCAGAAAAAATCACTAGCAATACCATCTGCAAAAAATTTGGCCGATTTTGAAAGTGTATAACCTTGGTTAGTTTCCTCAAGAAAGTTTTTTGCAATAAAGCTCCTCGTGATTTTAAGGGTATGTTCATGAAACGCAGGGCCAAAATTTTGGGAAATATATGCAAGCGAAAATCCCTCCATGCATCTCAATGAAATCATCATATACTCATTGAATTTTGTTGCTAGCGGTAGTTGTTCTATTTCGAAGGGTAATTCGTTTTTTTCAAGTGCGCTAAAATAAAGCTGATTATTTGCAACATTCCATTGCCTAGTGTTTTGATTATAAGAATGGGCCGATGGGCCAAGACCTAAATAAGGAATACCCTTCCAATAATTACTATTGTGTTTGCTTCTAAAACCGGGTTTACTAAAATTAGAAATCTCATAATGCTCCATCCCTATTAGTTCGGTATAGTTAGTGATGATTTCAAAATGTGCTGCTTGGTGCGCCGGATGAACCGGATCCATCTTTTTATTTTGAATCATTGTATACAGCGCCGTTTTATCTTCAACAGTAAGTGCATAACAAGAAAGGTGTTGAATTTGGTATTGGTGGATGATTGCTAAGTCTGCTTTGAGATCGTCATTGGTCAAATGGGGGGTCCCATAAATCAAGTCAATACTTATGTTTTCAATTCCTTCCCCGCGTGCCGCTTTTATTGCTTCATGTGCTTGTTCGGTCGTATGCGCGCGGTTCATCCAATGAAGTGCTGCTGGTTGAAAGCTTTGGATACCAATACTTAGTCTATTCACCCCTGCCTTTTTCCAGGCCATGACTTGTTCGGGGCTGATATCATCAGGATTTGCTTCAATGGTAAATTCGATATTGGAATCAAGGGGATAGACGGAACTTAATTTATCTAAAATTTTATGGAAATCATCCATGGGCAATAAAGAAGGTGTTCCGCCACCAAAATAAACGGTTTCTATAGGCGTTGAAAGGTAGTTTTTTTGAATTTCAATTTCCTGGATGATCGCCTTTGTGAAATGGTCAATGTATTTCACCTGGGTTGAAAAATGAAAATTGCAATAATGGCAAGCTTTTTTACAAAAGGGTATGTGAATATAGATGCCTGCCATGGAATTGTTTAAAAGGTATTGGGACAAAGCTAGTTATAAGTTACTAATTCTGCATCAGTATACTTATTTTTGCAATGTATGCAGCTTGGTAAAAAAAATATTCTTATTGTTATAGGATGCTTTATCCTCTTGACTTCCTTTCAAAATCAAGTGCCATTAAATGATTTGGGTAAGGATTCAACAGTGTTCCAGGCAGATTCGCTTTTGGTCAAGGATACCTTGCTGATAAAGTATGTGCCTGTGATTCCTACTTCCTTTCAAATAGCAGATGCCTGGCTGGTACAATCATTTATTGGAAACAAGATGGACAGTAATTTTAATACCTTAAAAGCGTATAAAAATTATTTTTTACAAAAAAGGAATGCGTATAAATTATATTTTCCCGGTAGTATTATAGCAAGTGAATCCCAAGTAGTATATAAAATAGAACAACGATTTGCATTACAAGATAAAGATTTGCTTTTTTATGGCATCCTGATTTTAATTTTTTTATATGGTTTTGTAAATAATGTATTCCCGCAATATTTTTCTAAACTTTTTAAACAGTTTAGCCAATCCTCGTTAAGAATGATTCAATATCGGGAGCAGCTTTTACAAAATAGCTTAGGCTCCCTAATTATTAATATTTGTTTTATTCTAAGTTTTTCTTTAATGTCAACCTTGTTAATTTTTAATCGCCATTTGGTGGCGTTGTCTTTTTGGGAAGGCTTTTTTTATATAAATTTATTTTTTACATTTTTATATGTTGGGAAATACATTTCCTTACAAATCGCCGGATATGTCTTTAATTCAAAGGAACTCGTGAATACCTATATTTTCGTAGTATTTATGATTAATAAAGTATTGGGTGTTTTATTAGTCCCTTTTATATTGGTATTGGCCTTTGCAAAACCCATACTTCATCCTTATGCAATAGGGGGTGCCGCTTTAATAACAGTCCTTTTAATTTTATATAGGTACTTGTTTTCCCTAACATCAGTTAGGAACAAATTACATATCTCCTCTTTTCATTTTTTTCTATACCTTTGTGCATTCGAGATATTGCCACTCACTATATTGTATAAATTTATAGTACAATATTTTGGCGGCATTTATTAATAGGACACGAAAATAAAAATGGAAGTGAAATGAGTGGAGTAAAAAAATCGACTACAACAAAGACCATTAAAAAAATTCTAGTTTCCCAAGCAAGGCCTGAAAGTGAAAAATCGCCTTACTTTGAATTAGAGCGAAAACACGCAGTCGCATTGCATTTTCAGCCATTAATACAATTGGTACCCATTTCCGGGAAGGATTTCAGAAAAACAAAAATTGATATTTCAGAATATACTGCTGTTATTTTTACGAGTAAAAATGCCATTGATCATTTTTTTAGAACCTGCGATGAATTGAAAGTGAGTATTAGTCAGGATACAAAATATTTCTGCATTACCGAATCAGTTGCTTTGTATTTGCAAAAGTTTATTATGTATCGAAAAAGAAAAGTATTTTTCGGTACAGATGGCACTAATAAAAAAATGTTTGATGTGTTGAACAAACATAAATTAAACGAAAAGTTTTTGTACGTGTGTAGCGAAAATCAACAAGACAATGAAATTGTCAATTGGTTAAAGGAGCATGCAACGAAATTTGAATTGGGATATATGTATCGCTCCGTAAGCAGTGATATATCAGCACTATTAAAAACCACTGAATTTGATATCATTTGTTTATTTACACCGAGTGGTTTGAAAAGTTTATTTGACAACAAACCTGATTTTAAACAAAACGGCACCATTATTGGTGCATTTGGTTCCAATACTTGCAAAGCCGTGGAAGAGGCAGGATTAACATTACATATTAGAGTACCTAGTCCACAAACTACCAGTATGATGTCGGGGCTGGATCAATATCTTTCCTTAAGTAGTAAAAAGAAATAAGGCGTAATTACTTAATATTTTTCTGCTTCAATTAAATTGCATTTAAATGAATGCAACTCCTAAGTTTACCAATCGTCTTATAGAAGAAACGAGTCCGTATCTATTACAGCATGCGCATAATCCAGTCGATTGGGTGGCTTGGTCACCTACTATATTCACTGATGCACAAAACGAAAACAAACCTATTTTATTAAGTATTGGCTATGCCGCATGTCATTGGTGTCATGTGATGGAGCGAGAGAGTTTTGAAGATGAAACTATTGCTGCATACATGAATGCAAATTTTATCAATGTTAAAGTGGATCGCGAAGAACGACCCGATGTGGATCACATTTATATGGATGCACTTCAAGCAATGACTGGTTCAGGTGGATGGCCTTTAAATATTTTTTTATTACCGAATGGTAAGCCTTTTTTTGGCGGCACTTATTTTCCACCAAGAACTATACCACAACGTGCTTCTTGGTTGGATGTTTTAAAGGGAGTAAGAGAAGCGTATAACAACAATCCCGAAAAATTAAATGATCAAGCGGAACAACTTACGCAGCATTTATTGAACAAGAATATAATACATAAACCAGCATCACTGGAAAGTGTATCCGATAAAGGGGAAAATAATGTACCCAATAAAGAGGAAATAGAAATCATTGGGAACAGAATATTACAAAATGCAGATACGATGTGGGGCGGCTTTGGTACTGCTCCAAAATTTCCGCAAACATTTTGTTTGCAAATGTTATTTAGAAATTTCAAAATGAATGGTAACGAAAGCTGTATGGTTCATGCGATACGGTCTATTGATAAAATGATACAAGGCGGCCTCTACGACCATTTGGGCGGTGGCTTTGCTAGATACAGCACCGATGCACAATGGCAGGCGCCACATTTTGAAAAAATGTTGTATGATAATGCATTGCTCATTGGGGTAATGGCGGAAGCTTATCAAATTACACAAAAAGAAATCTATGTATATATCATAAAACAAACGGTTTCATTTTTAAAAAGAGAATTATCTAATCAGCAAGGGGCTTATTATGCTGCATTGGATGCGGACAGTGAAGGTGTAGAGGGAAAATTTTATACCTGGTCTTATGATGAAATTGAACAACTCCTGGACCCATCCTTGTTCACTGAATTTTGCAATTATTATCAAGTAACAAAAAATGGAAATTGGGAGCATACTAATATTTTATGGACGACAGAAGCGCTTGAAAAAAGTATATCTTCTAAATTTGTAAACGCAAAAAATATTTTATTTAATGATCGATCCAAAAGGATTAGACCCGCACTAGATTATAAAATAATTTTATCTTGGAATTGTTTACTAATTACTGCATTGTGTAAAGCCTATGCTGCCATTGGCGATGAGGAATACAAACTAAGTGCGATAGATGCGATTACTTGGATTGAAAATAATTTTTCTGACAGCGATCGGGATCATTTGTTTCATACAAATACCAACGGTGTAAAAAAAGCATTTGCTTTTTTAGATGATTATGGTGCTTTAATACAATCCTATATACACCTGCAAGAAATTACAGGAGATACCCATTATTTGCATAAAGCAGAAAAGTGGATGGGGTATGTGCAAGCTCATTTTTTAGATGAAGAGGGCGTATTTTTTTATTATACAGCACAATACCAAACCGATGTGATTGTTCGACAAAAGGACACCTATGATGGGGCACAACCAAGTGGAAATGCTTTGATTTGTATGAGTTTATATTACCTAGGCCATGTTTTTGA
>JAURIP010000346.1 GCA_030832695.1 Sediminibacterium sp.
CGGCCTAGTGGCTTGGTGGTCATTACTGCTTTTTTATGTTTGCAACAAAGCATCACTGCAATTTCATGAATATTATTTGGAAGGGCAATACATACCACATCCACATCAGGATGGCTAATGGCTGCTTCCATATCGGTGGTCCAATGCGCACAGTTATAATCGGCAGCAAATTTTGTAGCCGACTCCTCGCGTCGCGCATAAATGCTTACCACTTTGTCCTTACTACGGTAACCTTGTAAAGCATCGGCATAAAACCTGCCAATAAATCCTGCTCCTAACATCGCAATTCTCATCTTAAATTTTTTTATATTATTAATTTATTTTTCTTCTGTTATTTGTGGTTTTGAATCTTAGTTATCAATGCCATTTATTTTACACTAATTTAGTTAGTAGCGCTTGTTTCCTTCTTCTCATTAAAAAATAAAATAAAAGCAATTAATACCGCGCCAGCGATAGCGGCAGGGGTTAACCAAATGGTTGCCCAATTGTGTTGTACGGCTCCTACAACTGCATCCGTTATTTTATTTTGATCCACCACGTAACCACTATATTTGGTTCCTATAAACATACCAACGCCATAGGTGGCAAAGGTAAATAATCCTTGTGCAGCATTTTTAATTTTTTCTCCTGCTTTTTTCTCGGTGTACATATAACCTGTTACAAAAAAGAAATCATAACATATACCGTGTAAAATAATACCTGCATATAACATCCAACTTGTATCCATATTACCATAAGCAAAAAATACATAACGCAATAACCAAGCAGAAACACCTAAAATCAACATATTTTTTACGCCAACACGATTAAACATAAATGGAATCGCTAAAATGAATATGGCTTCTGATACCTGACCTAAAGTCATTTTTCCTGCAGCGTTTTGTAATCCAATTTCATTTAAAAATGGATTGGCAAATCCATAATAAAAAGATAAGGGGATACATATTAAAATTGCTGAAATGAAAAAGACAAAGAAAGATCTTGTTTTAAATAGTACAAAAGCATCGGTTCCTAAAATAGCTAAAGCATTTGCTTTTTCACCTTTCCCTTTAGGCGGCGTGTTGGGTAATGCAAAACTTAATAATCCTAATACAATGGATACGCCAGCAGCCACTTGAAAAGTGCCAGCTGTTTTTTCAATACCTAATTGACTAATGATTAAACCTGCAGCAATCCAACCTAATGTTCCAAATACGCGAATCCAAGGAAATTGTTTTCCTGCATCCGTCATTTGTGCAAATGCCACACTATTACTTAAAGCGATGGTTGGCATATACAATAAGGAGTAAACCAGAATAACCCAATAAAAACTATCATTGTTTACTTGTGTTGCATAGTAGAGCAGGGCAGCACCTAATAAATGTAATACACCCATAATTTTTTGTGCTGCAAAAAAACGATCTGCAATCATCCCAACAAAAAATGGACTTATGATAGTAGCAATCGCACCTGCGCTATAGGCAGCACCAATGTTTATTCCTGATGATTTTAATACCTCACCCATATAAGTTCCCATGGTTACATACCACGCGCCCCAGATATAATATTGTAAAAACATCATGGAAGATAATAAGACACTTATTTTTGTTTTCATTGGTTGGTTTTAAGCGAATTCAATATACAAAAATTTAGCAATTTAAGGAAGGGAAATGACCAAAAATAACTAACAAATAAGCCTACTCATGTGAATTGAGTAGGCTTATCGAATTAATTGGATAAATCAGAATGAATCTTCCGATTTTTATATGGAAATTAGGTTTAACAAGCTTCTAACGCTTGTAATATATCTCCTAAAATATCTTCCCGATGTTCGAGTCCAGCGGATATACGAATCAATCCTGGTGTGATGCTTACTGCTTCGCGTTCTGCTGCTGATAATTTTGCATGCGTAGTACTTGCAGGATGAGATGCAATACTTCGTGTATCACCAAGGTTGGCGGTTAGTGATAACATTTTTAATGCGTTCAGAAATGTTTGGCCAGCTTCAATGCCTCCTTTTAATTCAAAACAAACAATACCCCCACCATTTTTCATTTGCTTTTTTGCAATAGCTACATGTGGGTGTGTGTTTAAGAAAGGGTACTTTACAAAATTTATTTTTTGATGTCCTTCCAATTTTTCAGCGATAAATAATGCGTTGTTACCATGTCTTTCCATTCTCACTTCCAAGGTTTCTAAACTCTTACTTAATACCCATGCATTAAAGGGAGATAGGGAAGGTCCAGTGGATCGGCAAAATAAATAAATTTCATGAATTAAATCTTTGCGTCCAACAACAGCGC
>JAURIP010000108.1 GCA_030832695.1 Sediminibacterium sp.
CCATCTTCCTGAATATATCCACCTGAAAAACGATAATTTGTACCATTGGTACCACCTGATACAGCGATGTTTGCACCCAAATTAATACCTGGTTGCGTCATTGCGCCTACTAAATCAGTTGTTCTTCCACCATTGATAATCGCCAACTCGTTCACATTGAACATAGTTTCACTTACAACAGCACCGTTTAATGCTGCATCTGTCAATGAAGACTTGTAAAATTGTTGTGCATCTTGCATTGGAGGTAAATGATCTGGTGTTTTACGACCAGAGTAAAAATCAACTGTAACTCTTGGCTTACCAGTAGATCCTCTTTTTGAAGTAATGATCA
Source organism: Sediminibacterium sp. (assembly GCA_030832695.1). The sequence goes on from JAURIP010000108.1 coordinate 332, forward strand.
CCACCCCATTCGCACCTCTTGAACCATAGATCGCAGTTGAAGATGCATCTTTTAAGATATCAATAGTTTGAATATCAGCAGGGCTGATATCTTGTAATTTTCCACCCACCACACCATCAATAACCACCAATGGCTCTGTATTCATATTTTGCGGGTTACTACTCACTAAAGTTAAGTTAACAGCTCCATCCGCATTGGGGTTAGCAGTAATTGTGTTTTCCCCACGAATGGCTATTGACCATAATTGACCAGGCTTATTACTTAATTTAGTAACCAATACCCCTGGTACTTGACCTTGCAAAGCTTGTGTTGCATTCGATGGGTTACCTCTTGTGATTTCCTTTGCAGAAACGGTACCCACCGCACCCGTTAAATCTTTTTTCTTAACTGAACCATAACCAATAACAACCGCATCTTCTAATAGCTTAGAATCAGTCGTTAAAGTTGCAGCAATAGATGTTTGATTGGTCAATTTAATTTCAGTGGAAGTAAATCCAACAGAACTAATGACTAAAACATTATTAGTTCCTTTGGTAGGTACATCAAGGGTAAACTTACCATCATTGTTGGTAACAGTACCTTTGGTGGTTCCTTTAATGACAACAGATGCACCAACGATGGCTGCTCCATTTTCACTATTTTTTACAGTTCCAGTTAACGGGCGATTTTGTGCCCAAACAATGGTGCCTATAAAAAATAGGGGCAACATCATCAAGAGAATTTTTCTCATGGTTTAGCAATTTTAATTTTACAATCTTTTATAAATGAATCGTTTACTTTGAAAAATTTGTTTATTTAAATTCTTTAAAGCACATAGGAAATTAAGATTATTTTATCAAAATGTTAAGATTATTAACAATTACTTACGAAAACGATTTCGTTGGATTCAAATGATTGTTCATTATAAGATAATTAGTTACTTTTAAAACTTAAATCAAACCAATGAAATCTATATTCATATTGTTTATTCTGTTAATATTAGTTAACCGCCAAACTTACGCTCAAAAGACAGTAGTTAAGCTGGACTACTTTTATAATAATGAGTATAAAGCGAATACTGATGGAAGCACCTACCGCTTTCATTATATATGGGAGGATACCACACTTAATGGGTATAGTATGTGGGGTGAAATGTTTACGAATAAAGGAGCTAAAATTAGAAGCCTGATAGATGCCCCTACTATTGAGAATTTAAAAAAAGCTTCCGTTTACATTATTACGGATCCAGATAATCAAAAGGAATCCCCGAATCCTAACTATATGAAAGCAGCCGATGTTAAAATCATTAGCGATTGGGTTGCACAAGGTGGTGTATTAGTTTTACTTGCAAATGATTCAGCCAATGCAGATTTAGTTCATTTTAATTTATTGGCCAACGCATTTGGAATTCATTTTACAGACAAAGTTCGTAATTCTGTTCTTAAGGATATTACGGTTGGAAAAATTATGGTTCCAGATACACACCCCATTTTTACAACTGCGAAACAATTATACTTAAAGGGCATTTCCACTTTACAATTAAAAAGTCCTGCACAAGCAGCTCTTGAAAATAATGGAGATGTAATTATGGCAACTAGTAAGTTTGGAAAAGGCACGGTGTTTGCAGTGGGTGATCCATGGATTTATAATGAGTATGTCGTGAATGATCGTTTAAACGCGACTTACCAAAACAAACAAGCTGCTATTGAACTTACCAATTGGTTGTTAAAACAAATCCCTAGGTAAAAATACATCTTGAAAAAGTCATCCATTTTTTCTGCAATAATTATTGCACTACTTTTTATTCAATGCAGTCAAATAAAAAAGGCGGTAGTTATTGAAGAATTATTATTTCCTAAGGTGTTAACTAACTTTGTCCCTTATCAAGCCAACCCCATATTCACAGGTGACGATTCCACAAAATGGGACCATCAATTACGTGAAAGAGGATATATACTGCGCGAAAAAGGAGACTACCATTTGTGGTACACCGGTTATTCTAAAAAAGATCCCAGAAAATTTTTAGGTTATGCAACCTCAAAGGATGGCATACAATGGGAACGCTTTCAAGGGAATCCAGTCGTTAATTCAAATTGGGTCGAAGATGTATTTGTAATTAAATCAAAGGGCACTTACTATTTATTTGCGGAAGGTCAGGGCGACACTGCACACATGTTAACTTCAACAGATCGTATACATTGGCAGGAAAAGGGGAATTTAGATATTCGCAATACCGATGGATCCCCCATTAGCAAAGGGCCATTTGGCACCCCTACAGTTTATATAAAAAATGGAGTCTGGTATTTATATTATGAAAGAGATGACAGAGGTATTTGGCTAGCCACTTCAAAAGATGCAAAAACTTGGACGAATGAACAGGACACCCCTGTGATTACAATGGGACCCGAAAATTATGATCAATATGCAGTTGCCATGAATCAAGTTATAAAATATAAGGGCTTGTATTACGGCTATTACCATGCATCGGCTTATAAAAATTGGCAAGAATGGAGCACGAATATTGCAGTTTCTAAGGATTTAATTCATTGGACAAAATACAAGAACAACCCAATCATCAAAAACAATCAGTCCAGTGGCATTGTGGTGAAAGATCACAAATGGTTTCGCTTATACACCATGCATCGCAGGGTAAACTTATATTTACCAGAATAAATAGCTAAATTCATTATAAAGTTTACTTTATGACAAGTACACCTACCGCTGTTGATATAAATAAAAGATTGTATTCCCTTGATTTTATGCGGGGGCTAATTATGTTTTTATTAGTCCTCGAAAGCACAGGAATTTTTAAAGTATTTTTTTTAGCTTCCAAAGATCATTTTTTAGAAAATATATTTATACAATTTCAGCACCACCCTTGGCACGGTATGCGGTTTTGGGATTTGATCCAACCAGGATTTATGTTTATAGCTGGTACTGCGATGGCCTACTCTATTCAAAATCAACAACAAAAAAATATAGCAACAAAAGAAATAACCCTTAAAACTATTAAACGTAGTGGCTGGTTGTTTTTTTGGGGTGTATTATCTTATGCCGTAAAGGATACAGGACTAAGTTTTGAATTATGGAATGTATTAACCCAACTTTCCTTCACCATGTTGGTTGCCTATTTCATTTATGAATGGCAAATTAAGTCACAAATTATTTTTTGTATTGCCCTATTAATTTCAACAGATTTACTATATCGCTATACCAATGTACCAGGATATAATTTAGGATTTACCAATCATTTCAATTTTGGCAATTATATTGACATGCTACTCATGAACAAAACAAGCCGAGGCGGATGGGTGGCCATCAATTGTATTCCCACTTCGGTGCACACGATTGCAGGTGCTTTAATAGGAAAATTATTATTAAATACAACAGAACAGAAAGATAAAATCAAACAGATGGTTTATTGGGGATTAGGCGTATTGATTTTGGGTTACGCTTTAGATGTATTTCAAATCAACCCAATCATCAAAAGAATTGCTACCAGCTCATTTACTTTAGTTTCCCTTGGCTGGTGTATCCTATTTTTCGCTGCCAGTTATTACTTCATTGACATTAAGCAAAATAAAAAGATCTTATTTTTAAGAATATTATCACTGAATTCAATATTCATCTATTTGTTTTTTGAAACAGCGGGTGGCGGATGGTTGAATCCTTATGTTAAAAAGTTTGCTTTTGGCTTATTAAATAACTTTACCACCTCTGAAACTTTCATTGCGCTAATTGGATGTATCCTTATATTTTTTATTGAATGGGGATTATGCTTTTTCTTATATAAGAAAAAGATATTTTTCAAACTTTAATCAAACAAGCTTCTCATCCCCTCATTACGACGCTTCCCAAAATAGGTGGATAAAGTAAATTCAAAAGTTTGCGGTTTCAAATTCGCAGCCGTCATATCATTATTATAAATATCATAGGTAAGCCCTAACTTATATTTATTTAACAACAAACCAAAATAAGGAACTACTGCATCTTTGGTTCGATAAAAACAACCCACATACATCCTATTCGTGGATTCATAGGTTTCATTAAACGGTATACCAATTGCTGCTCCAGCATATATAAACTCGTTTTCATATCTGCTTTGATAATTTGCGTGAATCATGAATGTTTTATTCCCAGAAAATATTTGCTCATAATTTAATTGGCCCAACACCTGATTAAATTCATTCAAAGGGCTCACCCTCACACTATCATTAGTAGTATTATAACCAGTGGAACGATTAATAAAATACGAACTCGCCCCAAACTGGAAAAAGGAAGTATAACTATTATGTGAATACATTAAACCAACATTTAATGTTGATTTAGTCCTAAAATTATTAATTACTTCTAAACTTGAAGGATTCAATAGTCGCCCGGAATAATATTGGTCGCCAAAAATCAAGGATTGGGCATCCACCGTTCGACTTATAATAGTAGTGCCTAATCCAATTGCCAAATATTGGCTGCGTTCATCATTTAAAAAAACGCGATCGGATATTGAGGCCGTTATATAATTCGTTTGCAAAATACCATTTAAAACTTGGTCAGAAATGGCTTGTAGGCCAAATCCCAATTTATTAGGTTCCGTGTTGTCATTTTTTAAAAAACCAAAATCTACACCAATACCAGTGGTTTTATAAGGTTGCCCAACACCTGAAAATTGGGTTCTAAAAATTACTTGGGCTTTGTTAAAACTTCCAAAGCCTACCGTTGCAGGATTAAAAAAATGCCCTGCTGTAAAATTTTGTGAGATATACGGAGTTTGTGCCCTAACTGAAATGGCAAATACTGAAAAAAATAATATAAAATTTAGTGCTTTCATTTATCTCATTAATAGTACTGATCCTGTTTTTTTAATTTCTGAAAGTTGGTTCGTCAAATAATCTTTATAACTATATTCAACAAGATAAGAATAAGCATCCATTTCCTGCATTACACCACCCAAATCTCTTCCATCCCATCCTTTGTTTATATCAGTAGAATAAAAAATCATCTTACCCCATCTATTAAAAATCTTTAACCCTTTAAAACTTTGTATACCAGCGCCATATTCAATTTTTAAAATATCATTTAATCCATCATAATTAGGCGTAAATGCATTGGGTATGTTTAAATAAATATCAGGAGATACAATCACATCATACTCATCATAAATATTACAGGTACTAACAGTATCGGTTCTTTTTAAAGTATATAAAATAGATTTATTCCCATTAAATACAGGACGTGGAATGGTAGGATCAGATAAAAAAGTAGAAGGCGACCATTTGTAACTTGTATATCTTTTATCAGATTTAGAAACCAATAAAGTGTCTAAGTTTGGATATAAATATAAAGTGTAATTTTTTCCATATA
>JAURIP010000181.1 GCA_030832695.1 Sediminibacterium sp.
AGTAAATATAAGTACTAAAATAAGTAATACATAAATATGTAATGCTGGCTTTGGTGCATGCAAAACATACCAAATACTAAATCCAACTACTGCAATGACATAAGTGGGCGATTCAGCAGAAGTACTAAAAATAACCAACCCAATTAATACTTGTGCCAAATAAGTTAGTTGAAAACTGCTATTCCCCCATTTTGAAAAACGATACAAAGGAAGTAGCATTAATATACCAGCAGGTATAATAAAATAAAAATTAGCTAAATGATGGAAACCTGTAGTCCTTTTAATAATACCCATTACTGAAATATCCTGCATGCCTTCAGCCATATAGGAATTAACATTTTCTGTATTTTTTTCCAATAATACATGGAACCAATCGATATAAGATTGGAATATAAATTCAGGGCTTGAAATAAACATAGGTAAACAAAACAAAATGATTGTCCATAATATCAAATACCCAATCAACTTTTTATAATCTTTAGTGAAAAAAATAAATGGCAAAGCAACAACACCATATATTTTAATTATGGTGGCAGCAACAATCAAAAAAGCAGCTAAACTTATGTGGTTATTTTTAATAGCTACATAGGACAATATAATCCAGCTGCATAGCATTGGATTAAATTGCAAATTTTGTATAGAAGTGAGTGTTTCAATTAAGGATATTAATAAAATAATATTTTTACCCCAAAAAGAAATGGGTAGCTTTCCAACTGCATAAAATAATAGGGAGACATTCAGCATGCCCCACAACAATAGCCCTAAATTATTAGGTAAAATGGCAAAAGGCGCAATTAATACAGCAAATAAAGGACCATAATAGTTTTTATCAACATATTGTTCCGGGTATAACTGATATAAATTTTCTTGATGAAGCGTATGCCAAAATACCTGCTTAAAAATGAGATAATTGTTAATAAAAGCATCTCCCCTAAGTCCTTCAACGATCAATGCAATAAAAGGCACCAAAAACCATAAAACAGTAATGAAATTTGGTTTCTTATTAAGATCGAATGTTTTCGAAAAAAACGCTTTCATAATCAAAATTAAGAAAATAATATATAATAAATATACTATATAAATACTATTCTTAGCTAATAAAAAGGCCAAGTTCAATTAAGAACTTGGCCTTTTTATAATTTTAAACCATCTCCTTATTAATACCCAGGATTTTGCTCAATTCGAGGACTTGAATTATCCAACATCCCTTGCGGTATTGGTCTTAGGTAATGTTTTGCTGCAATTTGTTGCGCGCCAGCCCTACCCCAAGCGGTCCAACCATTGAATTTTGTTGCACGTTCAATTAATTTTCCAGTACGTTTTAATTGATACCAACGCTCATTACCTTCTCCTAAAAATTCACGGCCGTATTCATCTAATATCATATCAATATTGATAGTAGCAGGCGTGGCTCTATAGGAAGTAATATTAGTTAATGGATCTAATACGTTGCCTGGATTCGTTGCACGATTTGGTGATTTACCTTTATTGGTTCCTAAAGCCCTATCAAGTACAGTATTGTAATAAACATCCGCTGTTCCTAACTTAGCACCCGTTGCGCCTTTAACGATTGCTTCAGCAGCCATTAAATACAATTCAGCAGAACGAAACAATGGATCATTGAATGTTGAATAGCCATCACCATAAGTTATACCTGGTTGAAAAAATTTCCAGAACATCGGACCACCCCAACCTAATGGATCTGTAATTTGTTGCGTGGCTGTGGTTTTTCCTAACCAAAATAAATTCACTACATTTTGAACAGAATATTTTTTAGTTCCCCCTGGTATATTAACGCCCAAGTTTTTTACATCGCTCATATCTGCATTCCAAGGCAATACAATGGCAGTAGTGTCATTCGCAACAAAGTTAAGTGTAAGTGCTTGTGGATATGGCTTATTGCTTGCAAATGAAACTGAACCGGTTAATGTAGCATAGGAAACACTATTAAATGTACCCTCATATCTAATATCCATTACAGGATCAAATAAACGGTAAGCACCCCAGGTTACGCTGTGCGCTGGCAACCATCTGTTATAAGTACCAGTTCTTGCTTCCTGTGCAACATCATTTGGTCCGCCACTAAAACGAGTATGTAAGTCATTCCCAATCGTTCCATTGGACGTACTCAAATTTGCGTCACCATTATAAGCTGCCGGATTGGCATATTGAATGGCAAAAATTACTTCCTTACTAGCATTGGCAACCGCTACAGAACTTGCTGCTGTTGCAGTTTCTTTTTTAGGATTTTTATTATGGATAGGCCATAAATTATTCCAGTTGGTTTCCATTGGATGTAAACCTGATGCAATTACATCATCACATAATGCCAAGGCACTATTAAAATCAGTAGCTGTTCCGCCTAATGCTCCGTTAAAATTCCAACCTCTTGTTAAATAAACGCGTGCTAACAAAAATTTAGCTGCATTTTTTGTTACTCTACCTGCAGCCGTTTGAGTAGTTGGCAATTTAGCAATTGCATCATTTAAATCAGTGATGATTTGTGCATAAATATCCTTTGAAGGAACTCTTACAACCGTCAAGCTAGCATCCATTGTTTCTTTTAAAGGCATTGGAACATCACCCCATTGTTGCACTGCCCAGAATAATGACAATGATCTTAAAAATTTAGCCTCACCTACTCTTGAATTTTTAACAGAATCAACAATATTAACTACCGCAGGCGCGCGTTCAATAGCTGCGTTACATCTGTTAATTTCTCTGTACAATAAATCCCATAATGATTGTAATTCGCCTAATGATGAATTCAATCCAATATCGTAAGCATCATAGGGACTTCCAGCTTGGGAAGTTAGCGCAGGAAATGCAAGCGTACCAAACCAACCGCTTTGCGCAAACATATCTGTTCCATTGAGGGTTGGAATACGCACTTGTGCAATATCCCTAAGTAAAGGATAACAAGAAGTTACTAAGGTTTCATATCCAGTTACTGTTGTATAATAATTATCCGTAGTTCTGTTACTTGGATTATACTCATCCAAGAATGTTTTTTTACAACCTGTAATAACCAAAGCTACTATAGCGATGGTAAGTAAATATCGAGTTGAAAATATTTTTTTCATAATTGTGTAATTTAAAAATTGATGTTTTAGAATCCGATGTTTAAACCGACAGCATAAGTAATGGTTGGAACATCATCAATATAAGTAGATGAATTATATTCAGGATCAAGTCCATTATATTTGGACCATACCCCTGGATTAATAATTTGACCATATACTCTAATTCGCTCTATTTTTTTCTTAAGCACACTTGCTGCTGGTACATTGTATCCTACAGTAATATCAGAGAGTCTTAAAAAACTTGCGACTTCATAATTTCTTGCACCTCTGTATGGTTGTGGAACGCCTGGTCCATAAAAATAATTAGTTGGATTATTCTTCGTCCAATAGTTCATCACTACATGGTTATATCTGCTTCCTGTATAGTCAGCCATTGTACCTCCTAACATTGCGTTATTATACATGGTACCATTTCGATAATACAACAAGAATGACATATCAAAGTTTTTGTAAGTAAACCTGTTGGTCACACCCAAAATAAAATTAGGTAATTGTGTACCCAACCAAACACGGTCATCCTTTCCCGTTGAATTTGATATTACACCATCATTGTTGGTATCCTCCACTCTTACTGATCCTGGCATTTGACCATATGTTTTTGCCATCGTACTATCTGCTAATTGCCAGATACCTGCAAATTTATAATCAAACAATGACCTTACTGGCTTACCCACAAATAAGGAACTGCCAATAATAGCATTTACCCCATTTGCTAGTGATTCAATTCGGTTAATATTTTTAGAAAAATTAATATTGGTTGACCAAGTAAAGTTTTTGGTTTCAATATTTCTAGAATTAATCATGATTTCAATACCCTTGTTAGATACTTGACCCACATTGGTAGTCACTGTTGAGAAACCTGTTGAAGTAGGAAGTGTTTGGTTTAAAATCAAATCCTTGGTATTTCTTTTATACACCTCAACAGTGGTCGTGATACGATTATTAAAGAAGCCCATATTTAAACCTAAGTTTAACTCCTGGCTTCTTTCCCATTTAAGATTCTTGTTACCTATTGCTGATGGCGCAAATCCACCAAAGGCAGTAGCACCAAAACTATAGTTAGTCGTTAATAAACCGGCTTGTGTGCTATACGCAGCAACGTTCGAGTTACCTACTTCACCATAGCTTACACGTAATTTTAAATCAGAAAATACATTTAAATCTCTGATAAAATCCTCATCCCCTGCTTGCCACGC
>JAURIP010000382.1 GCA_030832695.1 Sediminibacterium sp.
ATTAACAACGATGGGTACTTGGAAAAGTGCAGAGTGGAAACTTCTTTTTAAAATGCTGAACGACGACTCCTTGAAATTAAAAGCCACCTATGCCTTAAATGCCTATGTAAATATAGTTTCACTAGAAGGGGCAAAAAAAGTAAAGACCGTTCAATTGCTTAAAAAACAATTAAACAAAGCAAGCACTAATTATGCAACCACATTTATCAATGCGCAAATAGGTTTATTGAGTGCAGAAAATATAGTTACTACAAAATTACAAAGCTTACCCTCTATAGCAAAACTTGCACCAACAAAACAAGTGCAACAAAATTCAGCGCAACAATTGTTACAGCTACAAGATCAAATGGACAAGGTAAAAGTGAATGGAAATAATTTTCAAAAGAAAAGTATACTAATACAAGCTGCTAAAATACCTAGCTTGGGTGCATTGATATTTGTTAGCCAATTTTTAGCGGAAGCGGGAGTACAAAAGGAAGCGGCATTAATTGTTACAAGATTAGCATTAGCAAATCATGCAATTAGCGGCCCAATAGTTCGTCAAGCACTTGAGCAAGCACTTCCACTCATTAGTGGTGAAGATAGCGCCCTATTGGTTCCTATGCTTAAAAAGCACCTCAAAAAAATGCCTTATGATTACGGATTTGTTTCCTTGTTTAATGGCAAGGATTTAACAGGATGGAAGGGACTGGTATCCAATCCAATTGCAAGAGGAAAAATGAGTGAAGCTGATTTAACTACAGCACAACAAAAAATAAATGAATCCATCCAAAAAGATTGGATCATCAAAGATGGCTTATTGGTATTCACTGGGCATGGTGATAATTTATGTACGGAGAAGCAATATGGTGATATGGAAATGTATGTGGATTGGAAAATAACTGAAAAGGGTGATGCTGGTATTTATTTAAGAGGCACGCCACAGATACAAATTTGGGATACCAGCCGTCGCGAAGTGGGTGCACAAGTAGGTTCAGGCGGTTTGTACAATAATCAAAAAAATATAAGCAAACCCTTATTAGTGGCTGATAATAAAATAGGTGAGTGGAATACTTTTCATATTATTATGAAGGGGGATAAAGTGACTGTATATTTAAATGGCATTTTGGTAACCGATAATATCTCCCTCGAAAATTATTGGGATCGCAAACTACCACTTTTCACCAAAGAGCAAATTGAATTACAAGCACACGGTACTTATGTAGCTTATCGTAATATCTATTTACGAGAATTACCCAATGAATCAACCACCACTACCACATTAACGGAATCAGAAAAACAAGAAGGATTTGTACAATTATTTGACGGAACAAATATGGACCATTGGATAGGCAATAAAGCAGGTTACTTATTAAAAGATGGAGTGATTGAAGTAAATCCTGAAGCAAAAGGTGGCGGAAATTTATACACCAAGGAGGAGTTCAGCGATTTTATTTATCGTTTTGAGTTTCAGTTAACACCTGGAGCTAATAACGGTATTGGCATTCGCGCACCCTTAGAAGGTGATGCAGCTTATGTAGGTATGGAAATACAAGTATTAGATAGCGAACATCCCATGTATGCTAATTTAAAACCCTACCAATACCATGGATCGGTTTATGGAGTTTTACCTGCAAAAAGAGGTTTTTTAAAGCCGACTGGCGAATGGAACCAAGAAGAAATCGTGCTTCAAGGTTCAAAAATCAAAGTCGCCTTAAATGGCACTGTAATTACGGAAGCTGATTTAAAAGAAGCAACCAAGAATGGTACTTTGGACCGCAATGAACACCCTGGTTTGAAAAACACGACTGGTCATCTTGGATTTTTAGGACATGGCGATGTGGTACGATTTAAAAATATGCGCATTAAAACCTTGGGCAAATAAAACATAACGCAAGTCACCTATGACGAAACCATCATATTATTTCACATAAAATATAGCAGGTATAGGTCTTTGTCCTGTAGGATCCGAAGGTTTAATGGTTTCTTTGCCATTCACTAATAAACAGCTGCTTCCACCCCCATCTAAATTGATTGCTTCGTAACAGTCTAATTGCTCAAAAAAAGCAGCCATTTGATTCAGCGTTGCA
>JAURIP010000283.1 GCA_030832695.1 Sediminibacterium sp.
ACATATATTAACACAGCACCCTATTATACAACCCGAATTACTAGCTAGTGTAAACAATGATCGTGTATTAGTGATTATACAATTGAGTGGCGGTAATGATGGATTAAACACCGTTATTCCTATAGGTGATTATAGTAAATATTATAATGCGCGAACCAATATCGCCATTCCTGAAAAAAAGATTTTATCATTAACGGGCAACGACGCAACTGGATTAAATCCAGCCATGACCGCCTTTCAAAATTTATTTAATGAGGGGAAATTAAATATTGTTCAATCGGTGGGATACCCGCAACCTAGCTTCTCTCATTTTAGGGCCACCGATATTTGGATGAGTGGGTCGGATAGCACACAATATTTGAATACTGGTTGGGCGGGTAGATATTTAGATAATCAATATCAAAATTACCCTGAGGCGTATCCTAGTGATCAAAATCCAGATCCATTAGCGATACAAATTGGATCTATTACTTCTCTTACCTGTCAAGGTCCAGTAGTGAATATGGGGTTGAGTATTTCTGACCCTGCTTCCTATTATAATTTAATTGATGGAACTGATGAAGTGGTTCCCAATACCAATGGCGGTTATGAATTAAGTTTTGTAAGACTCATTGCAAAACAAAGTAACAAATATGGCGTACGAATTAAAGCTGCTTCAGATAGTATTAAACAACAAGTAACATACCCTAATAATTCACTAGCATCTCAATTAAAAATTGTTGCGCGTTTAATAAAGGGCGGATTGAAAACAAAAATTTACTTAGTTAATTATGGTGGATTTGACACCCATGCAGGTCAAACTAATTCCATTGATACAACCATTGGACCTCAGGCAACTTTATTAAATGCAGTTACTGAAGCCGTGAATGCATTTCAAAACGATATTAAGGGACTTGAAATTGATGACCGAGTTATTGGAATGACTTATTCAGAATTTGGCCGACGTATAAAATCAAATGCAAGTGGCGGAACAGATCATGGCGCAGCAGCGCCATTATTCCTGTTTGGAAAAAATGTTCGCGGTGGGGTATTTGGGAAAAATCCTGACTTACCACTAACAGCAACTACGAATGATAACATAACTTATCAAACCGATTTTAGAAGTATTTATAATTCAATACTAACAAATTGGTTTTGTGTAAAGGAAACTGACAACATGCAAATCATGTTAAAGCAATATCCAACAATGCCACTAATAAATGCAAGTGTTTGTGGGGTAGCTATGGAGAATTCAACTTTTGCAGGTAATACCATGATTAGTAACTATCCAAATCCATTTACATCTCAAACCAGAATTGAATTCAAAAGCGCAGGAGGTGCTACTTTAGTGCAATTGTTAGATACCACTGGATCGGTTATCAAAGTATTAGTAGATATGAGTTACCCTTATGCGGGCATGAATAGTGTAACCTTATTTGGCAGCAACTTACCTGCGGGTATTTACTATCTGAGACTTCAAAATGGCATAAATCAATATGTCAAAACTATCATAAAGATGTAGTGATTTAAAGTAGTAATTGAATTGTTTGCGTATTTTCACTATAACAATGCAAACTGATCAAGAATTAATATTACAATTTCAGCAATCCATCCAAAGGGAGCAAAACTTTACGCAATTGGTGAAAAAACACCAGGCGAAAGTATACCATCAAATAAAACGAATGGTCAATGATCATGATGATGCTGATGATATTGCGCAAATGGTCTGGATCAAAATATGGAATAAGTTAGATGGCTTTAAAATGGAGAGCGAGTTTAGTACTTGGCTATTCCGCATTGCCTATAATGAGACCCTTAATTTTATTGCAAAACAAAAAAGACAGGGTTCCAATACGTCTTCCACTGATATTTTAGACTACGAAAACACGGCTAGTCATACCGATGCGCCAAAAAGCAGTGAAATTCAAATAAAACTAGACCAAGGAATTAAACAACTACCTGAAAAACAGCAATTTGTGTTTATGTTACGCTATTTTGAGGAGTATAATTATGAAAAAATAGCAAGCATTACAGGAACCACGGTAGGGGGAGCCAAAGCCAATTATCATCAAGCAATTAAGAAATTAGAAGAATTTTTAAAGAAAAGTTAAACCTACTTACTAATCAATTGTCATAATAACAGCATGGAACAAAAAAAGATAGATACTGCACTTGAAGACGACAAATTAATAGTTGAACAGCTTTTTTCAAAAGAGGCATTGGTGAACTATGATAAGTCGGCATCCAATATACCTGCCTCCTATTTTGAAACATTTCCTGAAAAACTACAACAAAGAATTACAAATAATAAGCCAAAAGTATTTTTTCTTACCCCCATTGGAAAAATGGCCATTGCAGCAATTTTCATATTTGTAGTTTCTAGTACTTTCATTTTTTTAAACAGTAGTGCAGATAAAAATTTAACACTTTCAGCAATAAACATTCAGGATATTTCAAACGATGAAATTGAAGCTTATGTGAATGCAAACGAATGGATAGCTGATATTGATTTGCCATCAGAGGCATTTAAGCCTGATACAGAAATAGAACAATTTTATAAAGATTCGATTGATTAAATAATTTTTGAAAAATAAAATTGCATGTTAACATGCAAGGAAAATAAAATATATAAATAATAATTTATGAAATATCTATTTTACAGTTTAGCATTGACTATGGTGATGATTACAGCTGATGCACAAAGACCGCCAGAAAGAAGACACCGACCTAATGAGCATTCAGAACATAATGACGACAAAAAAGGACCGGGCAGACCTAGTAAAGCAAACATTGAAATGTTCAAAACCAAGTTTATAACAGATCAGTTAGCACTTACACAGCAAGAGGCGGAAGCTTTTTGGCCAGTATATAATGAATATAAAAATGGCATGCGCGCTATTTACA
>JAURIP010000228.1 GCA_030832695.1 Sediminibacterium sp.
AAGCTGCTCCTAAGAAGAAAGCTGCTAAGAAAGCTGCTCCTAAGAAAGCTGCTAAGAAAGCTGCTCCTAAGAAGAAAGCTGCTAAAAAGAAATAATTATCGCAAGATAATTAAATCGTCTTTTTTGCTTTCAGCAGAAATAGATTATAAGGTCCTCTCCGATTTTCGGGGAGGATTTTTTTTTGTCTTATCTTTAATGCATTCATTTTAATATGCACAATTACGAAATCGCAGAATACTTTTCATTGCTCAGTAAGTTGATGGAAATACATGGAGAAAATCCATTTAAAATTAAGTCCTATTCTAACGCCGCTTTTACATTGGATAAACTAAATGATCCAGTAATTGACATGGAGCCACATCAACTATTCTCTATACGAGGCATTGGTGATGCCATTGGTCAAAAAGTGCTCGAAATCATTGATTCTAAACGACTTAGCCTACTTTACAGTTATATAGAAAAAACACCAACAGGTGTATTTGAATTTTTAAAAATCAAAGGATTAGGTCCAAAAAAAATTGTTACTATTTGGAAGGAATTGGAAATTGAAAGTATTGGAGAACTACTTTATGCATGCGAAGAAAATAGGTTAGTAAAGTACAAAGGCTTCGGTGCAAAGACGCAACAAAATATTCAAGACGCACTTGTATTTTATTTACAACATCAAGGAAGATATTTATTTCAACAAGTAGTTCCACTTGTTGAAAATTTAAAAATTGCATTAGCAGAAAAAATAAATGGCGCTGATTTATTTTCAATTTCAGGTGGCTATAAAAGACAATTAGAAATTATAGATCATCTTGAAATTGTAACAACATTTTCTGAAAAAGAATTAACTATTTGGTTAACAGAAAAAAGTTTTCAATGTACAAAAAATGAAAAATATTTAAGTTGTATTGGTACAGATAAATTTGAAATCAGATGGTATTTTACCGACATTTCTGATTTTTATTGGACCGATTTTACCCTATCGGGCTCCCCTGAATTTTTGGAAAAATGGGAATCTGACCCCCTATTTTCAAAAAAAATCCCATTTATTTCAGAAAAAAACATCTTTGAACAAATTAATTTACCCTTCATTCCAGCCCCTTTAAGGGAACTTCCAGCCATCATTGACCTCGCAAAAAATAATAAATTACCCAAACTCATACAACCAGAAGATATTAAAGGGATCATTCATTCCCATAGTACCTGGAGTGACGGTGTACATACCATTGAACAAATGGCCTTGGCCGCCATCGAAAAAGGATATGAATATTTAATTATTAGCGATCATTCCAAATCGGCATTTTATGCAGGCGGATTATCGATTGATAGTGTAAAGGCCCAACATAGGGAAATTGACGCGCTAAATAAAAAACTCGCGCCCTTTGTTATATTTAAAAGTATTGAGTCAGATATATTAAATGATGGCAGCTTGGATTACCCAGAAGATATATTAGCCTGTTTTGATATTGTCATTGCATCTATTCATTCTAATTTAAAAATGACCGAGGAAAAAGCAATGATGCGCTTATTAAATGCAGTGAACAATCCCTATACAAGTATTTTAGGACACCCCACTGGCAGATTGTTATTAAGCCGAAAAGGATATCCGGTGAATCATGAAGTATTAATAGATGCTTGCGCAGATAACAATGTGGTATTAGAATTAAATGCCCATCCAAGACGATTAGATATGGATTGGCGTTTTATACACCTTGCATTACAACAAGATGTACTTATTTCCATTAATCCAGATGCACATGCGATTGAAGGATATGATGATTGTAAATATGGTGTACTGGTTGCCCAAAAAGCAGGATTAGCTGCTGCGCAAAATTTAAGCAGCTTTAATTTGGCTGAAATGATGGAGTTCGTAGAATTCCAACAATCTAAAAGAAACTAGCGTGTTGGGGCAGCTCCCTATTTGACATATATAAAATGATCCCCTGGCATGAGTTCAAAACTAACTTCCTTATCAAAGGAGAAAGCAAGCCCAGAAAAAACATTAATAAAGTCCCCTACCAAAAGTTCATGGGAGAAGGAAATTTTTTGGATCTCATTGGAAAGGTTGAGAACAATCAATAAAACATTACTAGCATCATACCTTAAATAAGCCATGACCCTATTGGATTGGGTGGGCAAATTATAATTGGCCCCATTAATTAATGCAGGATATTGTTTTCGACAACGCGAAAGTATTTTATAAAAATGATGCAATGCCGGCTTATTCCCCCAAGCAATACAATCCTTATCAAAAAATTGTAACCTTTGATGGTTGGGTAATTCCTGCCCACTATAAATTAATGGCAAACCCTTCCAAGTATGTGTAAACACCGCCCAAGGCTTGGCGGCTATTCCATATTTTTCATACTCGGTGCCATTCCAGCTATTTTCATCATGATTGGACGTGAAAAATAATTTTAATGCCCCCGATGGATAATGGACATATCCTTCCAGCACATTATACACTTCATTAATAGCTACCTGACCTTGATTTAGTTTGTCACTCATATGCATCCAATCCCATGCATAACTTGCATCAAAAGTGGGATGATAATTTGCATTTTCACATTCAGCCAACCAGAACAATGGTTTGATCATATCACAATTGGTACGAGCAGCTTGCCAAAAATCCAAAGGCACTAAATGCGCCATATCACATCTAAAACCATCAATATTAAAATTGCGCACCCAATACTGCATGGCACCAATCAATGCAGCGCGCATATCTTTATTTTCATAATTTAAATCAACCACATCCTCCCAGCCATTTCTTTCTATGAAATTACCAGCGGCATCTCGCGTAAACCAATCTGGATGATTGTCCATCCACTCATGATTCGCGCCTGTATGATTGGCCACCCAATCAATAATCACTTTCATGTCATGATCATGTGCACACCTTATTAGGTTTAACAAGTCAGCTTCGTTTCCAAAGGCAGGATTAATTTTAGTATAACTACTACAGGCATAATAACTACCTAAGGACCCCTTCATTAACTTTTCACTAATTGGCGTAATTGGCATTAACCATAAAACGGTCACGCCCATATCTTTTAATCTTGGAATATGATTTTCAAACGCACTAAAAGTTCCTTCCGGCGTATATTGCCGAATATTAACTTCATAAATGGTGGATTGATTTAACCAAGACGCTATATTAAAGTGAGCCTCCATTTATTTTCAAATTTTTAATCGATTTTTTATTATCTTGGCAAATACATGAGTACCGCAAAGCCACATTTAGATCGCAAATTAAGTCTTTTACATGCAACGGCCATCAACATGATTGATATGGTTGGTATTGGTCCATTTGTGGTATTGAGTGTTGTTGCGCAAATAATGGCTGGGCCCTATTTTTTATATGCATGGGTTGCCGGTGCCATCCTCTCCTATTTAGATGCCATGGTTTGGTCACAACTAGGGGCTGCACTTCCGAGAGCAGGTGGAAGTTTCCATTTTTTAAAGGAAGGTTACGGAAAAAA
>JAURIP010000109.1 GCA_030832695.1 Sediminibacterium sp.
GAATTAAAGACTGGCTGATTGAAACTAACCGTTCTTCCTTTAAAATGTTGCCATAAAAAAGGCATTTTATTAACTGGCAGATTGATTGCATCATACTTAGTGGCACTTGCTAAACTATTCATTTGAAAAGGAAGTATACTTGTAAATACCTTCTTCCCTTGGGCAAATCCCCCTTCCCATTTTACTAGCACCTCCTTATCAATATTATCCGAAACAATTTCCGCCATATTCGAGATTGATGCTTCGACCCAATGAACATTCGGCTTTAATTTGGCAGCAGTAATGATATAATTATAAAAGTCAATACTTTGTATCATTTTGTAAGAAAAAGGGGTTGTAGCTAATTCTTTTGAAAAAGAACCCGCATGAATTGAAATGGCATCCCAACGATGCTGCACCAAGGATTCAAATTCATTATCACCAATTTCCCAAAAACACCAGGTACGATCATTGGTTTTTTCCAATGATTGATCAATCACTAAAATTTTCTTATTGGATAAAATAGGGGAAGCTAATAGGTAATGCAATAAAGATAAACCAGCACCTCCGGCACCAGCGATAATATAATCATAGCTTGGCGCAGTAGGAAGCGATGGATTTGCATGACTCATAAATAATTATCCATTATTTTGAATTGCTTCGTCGCGTTTAACCTTATCCCAATATTTTTTTGCAACAAACAACATGCCAAAGCTTTCGCTTTCGTGTTTTTCTAAATGCTTATGATGCATTTTGTGCGCCCAACGCAAAACCTTGATATAACGAATATTAGAGCGGGTAAACCATTTGATACGTTGGTGAATGATTACCTCATGAACTACAAAATAAGCAAAGCCATACATCGCTACCCCAGCTCCTAAGCCCGCCAACCACGGTATATTTTTAAAAGTGCCAAAAAATATACAAAGCATACTTGGAATCGCAAAAATTAAAAAGAACGCATCATTTTTTTCCAATATATGGCCAGTTGGTTGGTGATGGTCCTCATGTAATACCCATAAAAATCCATGCATGACATACTTATGCGTCAACCATGTAATTCCTTCCATTACTAAAAATGTCAATAACATTACAAATAAAAAAATCATAAAAATATATTTTAACTTAATAAAGAATTAGACTGATACCATGCAACCACTTTTGGAAAAGCAATTTTGAACCATACGGTGTACTTTTCGGGATGTGACTGTAAGTTAGCTTCTACTTCCTCTATACTTTGATACACAAAATTAGCTACTTCTAAATGATTAGGACGCACTTCATCATCATAATTTCCAATAAAAACATGATCGAACTCGTATTCGTTTAAATTATCAGGTAATTCTGCCTGATATATAAAATCAAAAGCTTTAGAAACCTTTGTGGTAATACCCATTTCCTCCATCAACCTTCTTGCAACCGCATTTTCCAATGTTTCCCCTGGTCGTGGGTGGCTACAACAAGTATTGGTCCACAAGCCAGCACTATGATACTTGGTTAATGCCCTTTGTTGTAATAACATTTTACCCTGTGGATTAAATAAAAAAATACTAAAAGCACGATGAAGAATAGGTTGCTTATGTGCTTCCATTTTTTCCATTACGCCAATTTCGCAATCTTCCTTATCTACTAATATAACTTGCTCCACTTATTGAATTATTTAAAATAAATTTAATTGACTACGAATACTTGCCTTGGCTAAAATGAAAATTTTTCCATAATCAGGAATTCTAATTCTTGTTTTCAAAATTGAATGCGGGTGTACTTTTTTTATTTTTTTAAATAAAGAATAGTAATATTTAAAAGCGACATATACCCCAAAACGCGCTTTTAATGGCAACTGCTTAATACCAGCAAGGGCCATAGAAAAATCATTTTGGATATCTTCCTCAATTTTATCTTTGTCTGATTGTGAAAAATTAGAAAAATCACAATTAGGAAAATACATTCTATCCAAACCTTCAAAATCTGCTTTGATATCTCTTAAAAAATTAACTTTTTGAAATGCTGCTCCCAAACTTTTTGCCGACGGCTTTAACTCCTCAAATTGCGCTTGATTGCCCTCGCAAAATATATACAAACACATTAAGCCAACCACTTCAGCACTACCATAGATATAAGTGTTATAGGTTTGATCATCATAATGCTGTTTAGATAAATCCATCTCCATACTCAATAAAAATGCATCTAACAAGGCAGGATCAATTTTATATTTATTAAAAGTTAATTGAAATCTATGTAAAATAGGATTCATACTAATCCCCTGTGATAAAGCCTGATAAGTATCTATTTTAAATTGTTTTAAAAGGGCAACTTTATCATAATCATGAAAAGTATCTACAATTTCATCTGCAAATCGTACAAAGCCGTAAATATCGAATATAGGTTGTCTCAAATCCTTATGCAATAGCTTTATCGCAGAAGAAAAGCTTGAACTATACATTAAGGTTGTATACTTACTACTATAGGCAGTAGCTTCATCATACAATTTTAAAGTAGACATAATTGTTATAGTTTATTATATTGTTTGCATATTAAATTTGCCACTACCTCTCCGCTAATTAAACTTGGCGGCACTCCTGGACCTGGAACCGTTAATTGTCCGGTGTAATATAAGTTTTTTATTTTTTTACTTTTACAACTTGGCTTTAAAAATGCGGTTTGTAGTAAAGTATTTGCCAAGCCGTAAGCATTCCCTTTAAATGAATGATAGTCATTTTTAAAATCAGCCACAGCATAGGATCTTTTGTAAATAATAGCATCTTTGATAGATTGACCCCATTTTTTTTCCAATCGATCCATTAAAATATCGAAATATTTTTCCCGAATTTCGGCTGTATCCCCTTCCAACCCAGCCGCAATTGGTATCAATAAAAATAAATTTTCACAACCTACTGGCGCTAGGCTAGTATCCGTAACAGAAGGCACACTTGCATAAAATAATGGGTTAGATGGCCACATGGGGTTATTATATATTTCATTTCCATGTACTGAAAAATCGGTGTCAAAAAAAAGTGAGTGATGGGTAACCCCATTTAACTTTTTATTCAAACCCACATAAAACAATAATGAACTTGGGGCCAATACCCTACTGTCCCAATATTTTTTTGAATAGGATTGGTATTTCTTTTCTAATAAATTGGTCTCTATATGATGGTAATCGCCAGCGCCAATTAATACATCAAAGGAATAACTATTTTCAACACCCGTATTATTAACACTTGTAACCACTTTATTCGCAGTACCATTTTCTACCACCACATGCATCACTTCCTCCCCTAGTTTAAATTCCACCCCCAATGATTTGGCTACTTTGACCATACCATCCACAATACTATACATGCCAAATTCGGGATACCAAGTGCCCCCTTTTATATCTGCATAATTCATTAAACTATAAAGGGCAGGTGTATTTTCGGGAAGCGCTCCTAGGAATAACACAGGAAATTCCATTAAAAATTGAATATAGGGATGCTTAAAGTAACGGGC
Source organism: Sediminibacterium sp. (assembly GCA_030832695.1). Next base: position 3,469 of record JAURIP010000109.1, read on the forward strand.
AATATGCGTTTTCATGGACTGAAATACATCCAACTTAAAAACCCCTTTAATTAATTCATAATCAATAAACTCAGTAATCGATATACTTGGTTGGTAAACTAATTTACCAACACCCACTTCATATTTGTATTTTGCTTCTGCTAAAAATAAATCTAAGGCATTAGCCGCACCGGGCTCAATGGATTCAAATAAATTTTTTAAGGCCTCATAATTCGCAGGTAAATCCCAAGTTGCCTTTTCAAAATAAACACGATAGGAAGGGTCTAATCTTTGTAATTGATAAAAATCCGAAACTTTTTTTCCAAAGGAACCAAAATACTTTTCAAACACATCAGGCATCCAATACCAACTTGGTCCCATATCAAATGTGAAACCTTCTGCTTCAAATTTTCTTGCGCGACCGCCGGGCATTTCATTTTTTTCAACGATAGTTACAGACCAACCTTTTTTTGCTAAAAAAGAAGCAGCAGATAAGCCAGCAAAACCGGCACCGATCACTAATGCTTTATTGGAATGTGTACTCATTTATTAATATCGCTCAATTTTTTGTTTTAAAATTTTTCGTGCAAAATGTATCCTACTTTTTATTGTACCAAGTGGTTCATTTAATGCATCTGAAATTTCATTGTATTTATAGCCTTCAAAATACAAAATAAATGGCGTTCTAAATAAATCAGGTAAATCATAAATCATTTTATTTACCTCTTTTAAATTTAAATTGGTGACCCCGTCGTTTAACACTTTAACCCTTGTTTGATCAATCAAAAAATCATTGGGACTATTATCCAAAACAGTCGCTTGTTTGGCCTTACGACGATAATCATTGATGAATATATTACGCATGATTGTATACAACCATGCTTTTATATTGGTTCCCACATTATATTTATCCTTGTTGGATAATGCCCTATAAAGGGTATCCTGAAATAAATCCTTCGCTGATTCGTGGTCCTTTGTCAAATTGATAGCAAAAGGCTTTAAAAAATCAGCATTTTCAGTAAGTAAGAGCGTAAATTCTGCCGTAGACATAAAATAATGTTTAACTTTTAGAAGGCAAAGCTAAACAAAGAAATGAGTTAAAAGGGTATTTTGTTTAATTATTTTTAAAAAATATTAAACAAAAAATTAATTACTTGATCATTATCCTCATTATATATATAATATTATTAATATTTAATATTAATAGATTTTATTGAAACTATTTAGGTATGAAAACAGCATTTTAGTATTTACATAGACTGGATAACCTGAACAACCTCTGATAAACTTGTTTTGACATTAATATTGTCGGTCATCTTGCCTTTATATTCCTTTATTGTCTGACCTGAAAGCAATACCGGTGTTGCATTGGTCATTTGACCTAACTGGGTAATAAAACGGTCTAATTTAAACACTTTAGAAGGGGAAGTTATATGACAAAATATATATTCTGGTTTCTTAATGGCATTTAAAAAAGCAAGATCTCTCAAAGGGACATTAGCTCCCAAATAATGCACGTAAACTCCTTGATTTTTTAATAAAAAATAGACCAATAACAATCCTATTTCATGGAATTCCCCCTCAGGCATAAATAAAATTACATTCCTATCTTGATTTAAAACAGCGGGAAGCTTCTCGATCCCTAAAATTAGTTTTTGTCTGAGTAAATTCGTTGCCAAATGCTCCTGTGCTGGATTTACATGATTAGTCATCCATAAAACACCTACTCTTTCTAAAAAAGGAAAAATAATTTCAATGATTGTTTTTTCAACCCCTCTTTGCCCAATATAAATATCTAATTGCTTTTCAAAGGAGCTCATGTTTAAGGAAACCATTTCCTTAATTAACCCATTGATCACCCTTTCCTTTACTGCATCTAATTGATTCAATGAAAGAATTTTTTCTTCCATTTGCTCCGGAGTCATTTTATCAATATGAGAAATTTTAAACCCATATTTATTTAGTAAGGAAACGTTTAAAATAATTTTTAACTCTTCGGCATTATAGGTGCGAATATTGGTATCCGTACGCAAGGGCTGTAAAAAACGATAGCGCTGCTCCCATATACGAATGGTATGGGCTTTAATCCCAGAAACCTGTTCTAAATCCTTAATGGAGTATGTTGACATACTAAATAAACAATGATTTTCAAAAATTGTTCATTGTTTATATGAAAAAGC
>JAURIP010000340.1 GCA_030832695.1 Sediminibacterium sp.
ACATACTGAATGGGCTTTGAAAGAAGGGATTGAAACCTTGCAATATTTAAAGTCAATTGGTAGCATTGGTTCGGTAGGTTTGGGGTTTTATCCAGTTGATCTTTGGGAACAAGTAATCGATGAGGGGATTATTGATGTTGGTTTGACACATAATATTTACTGCCTTAACGATACACGTTTTTTAAAATTATTAGCAAAAGCAAAGCAGAAAAATATTGGGCTTATCAATGCTTCTCCATTTGCTTCTGGATTACTTACGAATAGAGGGGCTCCAGGCTGGCATCCTGCATCACAAGACCAAAGAATTATTTTTACAAAAGCTGCAGAGCATTGTATTCGTTGTGGCTCTGATATATCTAAACTAGCTATCCAATTTTCTACTCAAAATACAGAAATTGTTTCTACCATGTTTAGTAGCGCAAATCCTACTGCAGTTAATCAAAATGTACAATGGAGCAATGAGCCAATAGATAATAAATTATTACAAGAGATACTTGGTATGCTTGCACCTATTTCAAATCAAAATTGGAATTATTAAATTATGAAAATTGATAGTCACCAACACTTTTGGCAATATAATGAGGTAGATTATGTTTGGATGGGTGAAGTGCACAACGCCATTAAAAAAAACTTTTTGCCAGATGATTTGCAGCCATTATTAAAAGAAAATAATTTAGATGGCAGTATCGCTGTTCAGGCTAGGCAAACCATAGCGGAAACAAATTTTTTATTAGCACTAGCAAGTAAAAATTCTATTATAAAAGGCGTTGTTGGATGGGTTCCATTATGTGAAACAGATGCTGAAGGTTTTGTTGAAAAATATGCCGCTAAAAAAAATATTGTCGGATTTCGCCATGTTATTCACGACGAACCAGATGACTTATTTATACTCCGAAAAGATTTTAACAATGGGATTAAATGTTTAAAAAATCATTCATTGTGTTATGATATATTGATTTTCGAGAAGCATTTGCCACAGACAATTAAATTTGTTGATCAGCATCCTGAAATAAAAATGGTGATTGACCACATCGCAAAACCGCGTATCTCGCATAGTAAATTTGATCATACTTGGGCAGAAAATATAAAGCAATTAGCAGCACGTGAAAATGTAACTTGTAAATTATCTGGAATGGTAACCGAAGTGATTGATGGCGAATGGAATGCATCGTTATTACAACCCTATTTTGATATTGTATTAGAAGCATTTGGTCCAGATAGATTAATGTTTGGTTCTGATTGGCCAGTTTGTTTAATACAAAGTAATTATACGAAATGGGTTGATACCATTAAATCTTTTATTTCCTCTTTGTCTTTGTTTGAACAATCAGCGATTATGGGTGGAAATGTTAAACGAATATATTTAAGCAATAAATAAAATCATTTTACAAATATGCAAAAAAAAAGTAATGAAGAAGTTGTTGTTAAGCGAGTAGGCATGTTAATTAAATTAAGGCCGGAACATGTAGAGGCATATTTAAAATTACATGCGGATGATCACCCAGGAGTTAGAGATCTGTTGCAAAAATATAATTTAAGAAATTTTAATATATTTATACAAAAAATTGATAATCAATGGTTTGAATTTGGGTATTATGAGTATGTTGGAATAAATTTTTCCGCAGATATGACTGCCCTTGCAAATGAACCTCGCAATATTTATTGGCTTGAGATTTGTAATCCAATGCAAATCCCGTTGGATGGTGAAACTGGATGGACTATAATGAACCCAATATATTTTAATAAATAGTACTATGAACTTTTTATTAAAAATTGTGTCATTTTTTTAATTAACAAAATCAAATTATTAGTTTTTTGTAAAAAAAACCTAGTACTTTGCGAGACGATATTGCTACTGCTTTACGATTTCTATAAGAAACACACATAATACAATTGCTTATGCACATGTTTAGTTGTCTTCGGACTGGGCTGAAACGAATCTTCCCGTCCGCATTATTTTTATGCTTGCTTATTCCAACATTGTCCTTTGGGCAACAAAAACCCATTACAGGTGTTGTGAAGGACGATGCAGGTGAATTGCTTTCCAATATTTCGGTAGTGGTTAAAAAAACTTCAGTAGGAACAACAACAGATGCAAAAGGAAGTTTTAAAATCAATGCAGTTATTGGAGATGAAATACTTTTCACAGCAACAGGACGTGAGGATTACACTTTAAAAGTGGATGCAAAGAACGAATATGTAATTGTATTGAAGGCCAAAACATCTGAACTTAATGAAGTGGTGGTTGTAGGGTTTGGTCGCCAAAGAAAAGTAAATTTAGTGGGCGCCGTTTCACAAGTAAATGTGGATGAAAAATTA
>JAURIP010000010.1 GCA_030832695.1 Sediminibacterium sp.
AAGTGATATTGTAATTATTCAGTACATCACTAGATAAGTTTGTTTTAAGGATATTGCTTCCGCCAATCAAGCTTTGTGCATTTGCAATGCTGCTAATGCCCACAAGCAAAATGAAAAAATTTTTTTTCATATTTTTTTATTTAAACACCAGTATTGCGGGAGGTGCAGTAGCAATTACTTAGCTTTTTTATAATTTAAATCAGCTATTGTTCTTTTATCCAAAATGGCCAAAGTGTTATCGCGCACTTCAATCATGACTTTATTGATGCCGCATTTTTTTTCATTGCAGTCGGCGCATTTTTCGTAAAAATTTAAGCTTACACAGGGTAGTAATGCTATGGGGCCTTCAATGATTCTAAAGATGCTTGATAACTTAATATTTGATGGAGCTACTGCGAAAAAGTAACCCCCATTTTTTCCTTTCTTACTTTCTAAAAAACCGGCTTTGCGTAGTTCTAGCAAAATACTTTCTAAAAACTTTAATGGAATATTTTTTTCTTGTGCAATTTTTGCAATCAAAATAGGGTCATCTGACTTTTCACCTGCCATATAGGAGAGTGCCTGAAGTGCATATTGTGTTTTTTTAGATAGCATTGTTTTGACGATTGCTTTTTATTACAACTAAATTAAGCGGTTAGTTAAAGCCCTAAAACATCTTTCATGGTAAAGGTACCCTTTTTTTCAAATGCAAATTCAGCGGCCAAAACGGCGCCACTGGCAAATCCAATTCGGGTGTGTGCTGTATGTATAATTTCAATATCATCAACTTCAGAGCTGTATTTGACTATATGGGTGCCAGGGGCTGGATCAATTCTTTCTGATTGAATGACCAATTCATTTGAATTTCCAGAAGCAGTATTTACCCATTTATTTTTCCTACCTAAATTAGTTAAAATTTGTTCCGCAAGGGAAATAGCCGTTCCACTTGGGGCGTCCTTTTTTTCAGTATGATGCACTTCGGTCATGGAAACATCATAGCTATTATAAGATTCCATTAATTGCGCCAATTGTTTATTTAATTCAAAAAACAAATTAACGCCAATGCTATAGTTACTTGAATAAATTAATGTGCCATTTTTTTCTGCACATAAATCTTTAATCTCGGCCCATTGGTCTAGCCATCCTGTAGACCCACTTACTACTGGCACGCCCCATGCGATACATTTTTTTACATTTTCAAAGGCGCTATGTGGCCCAGTAAATTCAATAGCAACATCGGCTTTTTGCAATGCAGCTTCGGTGAAGTCTTGGTTATTTTGAATATCTATTTTTAGAACAATCTCATGTCCTTTGCTTAAAGCAATGGATTCAATTGCCTTACCCATTTTACCATAGCCTATTAATGCAATTTTCATATCAATAAATTTATCTTGAATGGTTGTTGTTAAAGTGAAACTGAAGCGCTAAACCCGCCTGTTTGAATTGTGGTTGATAGGTAGGTTGTATCTTAAAACTTAGATCGTTGTTGATATCAAATTCCTTTAAATGTCCCGATACGGTCGCGTCAATAACATTGACCCCCCATGTTACTATAAACCACATAATAGAGTAATCTCTGTCCTTACGAAAAATATTTCGATAACTCTGCAATGAGGAGGCGCTTAAGTTTTTTAGTAGCGGATCAATTTTTGCCACATCCGATGCGTCCCCAGCTGCCTCTTTGAATTTAGCTTCGTAGGCAAATTTTGTTTTCTTGTACATGTCGTTATTGTAAATATAGGTAGCTGCAGGGATTGCAATAACGCCATAGACTAATGGTATTTTCCAGTATTGTTTGTTGTAAGCCTGTCCCCATCCAGGAATTAAAGCAGACCGTTTAGTGGCTTTGCTTGGAATGTGTTTTCGGATGATAAGGGTGCTGTCCTTTTTTATCGATTGGGTGCTGTCTTGACTCCAAGCATTTAGCCCTAGGATTAAAAGCAATGTAAAAGTAAATAATAGCCGCATCCTATTAAAATTCCTTGTTATGAAAGTGAGTCTAGCTAATGCTTAATTGCATTGCTTCTAATATTTTATTTAATCCATTTAAGTCAGCGTACTCAACGGTGATTTTCCCACTACCATTTTTTTGATGTTGTAGTTGGACTTTTGTTGACAGATGGCTACTTAATTTATCTTCTAATTTTTTATAAACAGGGGATAGCTGGCTTTTAGCACCAACAGTGCTTGGTGAGCTTATTTTTCCTGCTTGTGTTACTTTTCTTATTAATTCCTCTGCTTGTCTAACGGTTAATCCTTTTTCAACTATTTCCTTGAAAAGGAAAAGTTGCTTGTCCACCTCTTTGCCAATCAAAAGTTTGGCCAAACTAATGCTTAAACTACCATTGCGTAAAGCAGCTTGTATATTCGGTGGTAATTCAAGTAATCTAATATAATTTGAAACCGTAGATCGGTCTTTACCCATTCTTTCTGCTACGTTTTCCTGCGTGTAATTAAGTTCATGCATCATGCGTTGGTAGCTTAATGCAATTTCTATTTCATTAAGATCAACTCTTTGTAAATTTTCAAGTAATGCTAGTTCTAATAATTCTTTATCATTGCCATGTCTGATATAAGCGGGTAAATCATTAATACCTGCTAATTTTGCTGCGCGAAAACGACGCTCACCCGCTATTAATTGGTATTTCCCATTGGCAAGTTGTGCAACCGTAATGGGCTGAATTAAATCATGAATTTGAATCGACTTTGCTAATTCTTGTAAAGCGGTTGCATCAAAATCCTTTCTAGGATTTTTAGGATTTACTTGAATATCAGTAAGTAAAATACGGTTACTTGCTACCGTTTTTTCAATGGTTGCAGCAGGGATTTTGCCAGTCGGATTTTTATAATCCGAATCAATACTTTGCAATAAAGAGCGAAGCCCTTTTCCAATTAATTCTTTATTGGGTGTACTCTTACTCATAGTTAATCAATTATACGCTCGGCATTACTCATATTGGTCATGCCATTTTTTTGTAAAATTTCCTTGGCTAGGTTTAAATAGTTTACAGTGCCCTTGCTTTCAGCATCATATAAAATAACAGGTTTGCCTACACTAGGGGCCTCGCTTAATCTTGTATTGCGATGAATGATGGTTGAAAATACCATTTCGTCAAAATGTTTACGCACTTCACTTACTACTTGGTTGCTTAGTCTTAAGCGACCGTCATACATAGTCATTAAAATACCTTCAATTTGCAATTCAGGATTTAATCTGCTTTGAACAATTTTGATGGTATTTAAAAGTTTCCCTAATCCTTCTAGTGCAAAAAATTCACATTGTACAGGAACAATCACACTATCTGAAGCGACTAGCGCATTCACCGTGATTAATCCCAAGGAGGGTAAACAATCAATGATAATGAAATCATATTGGTCATTAATTTCATTAATCAAACCTTTTAAAACATTTTCTCTGTTAGGTAAGTTAACTAATTCAATTTCAGCGCCCACCAAATCAATATGAGATGGAATTAAATCCAAATGAGGAATTTCTGTTTTTAATACAATGTCCTTTAGGGGTGTATTATTAATCATCCCATCATATAAGCTGGTCGTAATATTATGTAAATCAAAGCCCACCCCAGTAGTGCTATTCGCCTGGGGGTCAGCATCAATTAAAAGTGTTCTGTATTCCAAAACTGCTAAGCTAGCTGCAATATTAATGGCCGAGGTTGTTTTACCAACCCCTCCTTTTTGATTCGCAATTCCAATGATTCTAGCCATATTATAGTTATCCTTAATTTCAATCAAAAATAAGGCATAAATGGTAACTTTTTGGGATTAAATATGTTATAAATGGGGCAGTAAGGCTTAATTTTACCCATTAATTTATGCTATGAGGAATCCTGTTTTTATTTTTATACTATTATCGGTATTGATTCTGGTTGATTTCTATATTTTTTATGTTTTAAGGACCATTTTTCAGGGATTTTCGATGACGGCCAAAACAACTGCAGGAATCATTTATTGGGCTCTGTGTATCCTTAGTTTAGGGTCTTTTTTACTTTTCCCCTATATAAGCAATCCTTTTTTCAAGCAATATTTTTTTTCAATAGGGGTGGGTTGGGTACTCACTCAGTTTTTTATGGTTACTTTTTTTGTGGTCGATGACTTGCGAAGGGGTACATTTTGGACCATCGGACAAATTTCGTCAGCGGCTGGTGCTAAGTTTATGAATACTGAAAATGGTATTCCACGTTCAACTTTTTTAAGTTGGTTGGGTGTAGGCTTGTCTTCTACTTTATTTTTTTCCTTATTATATGGATTTGGAAATAAGTACAATTACAAGTTGATTAAAAAAAAGGTAGTCATTCCTGATTTACCCATCGCATTTAAAGGATTTAAAATAATTCATATCAGTGACATACATAGTGGTAGCTTAAAGGAAATAGCAGCAGTGAAAAAGGGGGTGCAAATGATACACAATCAACATCCGGATCTTGTATTATTTACGGGTGATTTGGTAAATGATCGTGCCAATGAAATGGATCCATGGATGCCTGTTTTTGCAGAAATTAAAGCGCCGCATGGCGTTTTTAGCACCCTAGGAAATCATGATTATGGAGATTATGTTAAATGGGATAGTCAAGAAAATAAAATTCAAAATTTAGAAGCCCTGAAAAAAGTGCATGCAAATATGGGTTGGCGCTTATTGATGAATGAAAATGTTAAAATTGAAAAGGAGGGGGCTATTTTGCAATTAGTAGGCATTGAAAATTGGAGTGATAAAGCGAGATTTCCTAAATATGGGAAAATGGCATTGGCGATGAATGGAGTACAACCTGAGTTACCTATCATATTAATGAGCCATGATCCAAGCCATTGGGAGGCAGAAGTGATTCCAAAATATCCGCAAATAAATTTAACCTTATCTGGGCATACGCATGGAATGCAATTTGGTTTGGAAAATCCCTATTTTAAATGGAGCCCGGTTCAATGGGTGTATAAACAATGGGCGGGCTTATATGAAAAACAGCAACAGCAACTATATGTAAATAGGGGCTTTGGATTTTTAGGATATCCCGGTCGCGTGGGTATCATGCCTGAAATTACTTTGATAGAATTGATGTAATTTTGTAATGTGTTTAGCATAGATACAATCGTATTTATAATTGCGTAACCTGTCAAATATTTATTTATGAAAAAATTATTCATTTCCATTTTTGTTTTTTTAGCGGTGCAATTACATGCGCAACAAAAGTTTGGATTGGGATTAAAAGTGGGACAGAATTTTTCAAAAGTGGATAATGTTGCAGTGGATCATAATGCTGCTTCCTATCATGCGGGGGTTACTATGCAAATTGGCTTATCCAAAGGGTTCAGTATTGCGCCGGAAGTTTTGTTATCGCAAACCAAATTGGAAGCCAGCCCAACACAAGCTGAATTAATCTTCAATCCAAGTTTTAAGCCTGAGACCTACCATTTAAATTATTTGACGATACCTATTTTATTGCAATATAATGTTGTAAAAAGTTTTTTAATTCAAGCGGGTCCACAATATGGTATATTATTAGATCAAAGTAAAGATGGTCCTGAAAATGCGCGTGTTGCTTTTTCATCTGGTGAGTTTTCCATGGTGGGTGGCGCTAAATTAAACCTAGGTGGGTTCTTTCTTTATGGCAGGTATGTCATTGGGATGAATAATATTGGATCATCCACACAATTGCTGAATAATTTAAAAGACCAATCCACTTGGAAAACAAGACAATGGCAATTGGGGGTTGGAATAAATTTATTTTAATTTTAGCCGTTGCTTAAGTGTATTAATATTCTCAATGATTTGATTTAATTGGGTTTGTTGTGTGTTAATAAAGCTATTATCATCTAGTTTGCCAATCACCACATTCATCTCATCATCATTTAAATAAACCATTTTTCTAAATTGGTTGCTATAATCTTTTGCTCTCGTTGCTTTTATTCTGTCGGTAATATCCTTTTTTAGCTCTAAATAAGTGTTTAACCAAATGCCTAATTGTTTCGCACTTAAAATGTTTATTTTTTTATTTGTTGCTTGTTCTAGTATAGCTAATGCGTGTTTATTTTTTCGATCTACGTATTTTTCAGACTCGTTGGTGTAAAATTCATGCACTTGATCCCAATCTGTTAGTTTTTCATTTTTAATTTGATTTAATAAAAGGGCAACCTGTTTTTGAGGCATCAGTTGTCCGCCAACACTTATCCATTTTAAATCCTTTGTATTTAGATTTATATTTTTAACCGCACTGGCAAGTGTGTTATTTTTTTGTTTACTTAAAAGCTCGACTAATGCTTCAATTCCATAAATGAATAGCATGTTTTGAAACATTTTATATGCATCATAGCACTTGATTAGTCTCGTTTTTCTTTTACTGTTTTCTATATTTTCTACAAAAATAGTTAGTGCGTCAACTTCTTTTTTTGTTTTAGTACTTAATATTGAATCACCTATTTTTTGTAATTGATCCTGTGTAAGATTTGTATCTTTCTTTTCCTTAACTAATATCGCTTTTGCAACACTTATCGCAATTATTCTTAATGCGGTTACTATTTCATTGATGGTATCTGGCGCCAAGTAGTCGTATTCATAAATGGGACTTTTTTTGATGCGCTTATCTCTATCTTCATATTTTTTAGCATTTCTTGCAAGTGCATAAAAATTATATAATAACCAGTAGCCTGGCATGATGATAAGTTCGTCCTTTTCTGGATCATTGCTAATTAAAGAGAATGGGAAAGGGATATTTAATTCAAAATTATAATCTCCTTTATTTAACAATGCAAAACTTGCGAATTGTGAATTATGTTTAATGCTAACACATAAGCCCGGCCAAAAGCCACGACCCATAATTACTTCGCCATCAGCACCACGACTATTATGATTTGAACCAATGGTAGCACCAGCTGCAATATTACTTTGACCCATTAATAATGCTGCACATAAAAATGAGTTATTGTGATGTTGCTCATGTGCGGGAAAGATTAAAGAATTTAGCACTTCGCAACAAGATATTGTAGCGTTTTCGCCTAAATAAGAATTGATGAGTCTTGCACCATATTTTAGTTGTGAATAATCTGAAACAACAAATCTTACGGCTTTAATGCCATAAAATATTTTGCAACCAAAACCTACTATGCCATTGACTAATTCGCAGCCTTCTCCAATTTGGGTTTTTGCATCGTCAGCAGAATTGATGGTAACATTCTTAATTTTATTTGCACCCTTAAGATAAGCGTCTGAACCAATCCAAACATCTTTAATAATTTTACAATTTTTTATTACAGTACGGTCGCCAATTTTACCATAAAAGCCCAATTTGTTATCAAATTTCTTTTCTGTAAGTTTTATAAAACTATTTTGTAATACGGTATCATGCCTATTGCGCGTCCATAAGTAGGCATCACCAGCTCTCATGTTTACAAATGGCAATACTTTTCTTCCTGTATTTTCATTGCACAATTCAAGCCAAATCCTAACCTCTTCAGCTTCTCCTTTTTTAATGATACCATTGCCAAATTTAGCGTGATTGGTAGTGACTAATTCATTCACATTATTAATAATTACCTCATTGCCAATAATATAGTGAGACATATAATTTACGTTATGTATGGAAACATTATTTCCAAAATCACAACTAATAATGGTTGAATTATATATTCCAACTGGTACTATTAAATCACTAAAGCCTAAACATATATTTTCTAAATTGCCAATACGGTTTAATCCAAAAAAAGTACAATTTTTTACTAATTCAGGGTTAAAAGAATCAGAGATTAAAATTTTACTCCAATTGTCACTCGAGTTACCGTTTCGTACTAAAATTTCAATTTCATGAGCAGTTAAATTTCTATATTGAATGCCACTTCTGTTTTGTTTATCTCTTAAATAGTATTCATCCTTGCCTTTTGGGAAGTCTGTTATAAAGTCATACCCTAAAGAGTTTAGACTAATTTTTTTTATTGTATTCATTAAAATAAACTTTTAAACTATCAGTAATTGGTAATTAATGTTGATTCAATTAAAATGAAGGTAAATATTAATACATTGGCAGAAGCACGAATGTATTAATTTATAAAATATTTAGGAATCTAGGCTTAATACCTAGGTTTGGACCTGCTAAATCTATTTTTTTGTTGGGCGTTTCCGCGTGCATTTGAGCGAGCATGACCGGAATTTCCACGACCTTGTTGCTGCACTGTTTTAACTGGATTGTGATTCATTAAAGGGTAGGGGTGATTGTCAATAACTGGAATTGTTTTTGCAATCAATTTTTCAATATCTTTTAAAAATGCTTTTTCTTCAGCATCGCAAAATGATATGGCGGTTCCGTTTGCACCAGCGCGTCCTGTTCGACCAATACGGTGCACATAAGTTTCTGCAATATTGGGTATCTCGAAATTCACTACAAATTCTAAATTATCCACATCAATACCTCTTGCTGCAATATCTGTAGCGACTAATATACGCGTGCTTTGGTCCTTAAAATTACTCAAGGCTCTTTGACGTGCATTTTGTGATTTATTACCGTGAATAGCTTCTGCTTTTATATGGTATTTTAAAAGTAAGTTCACTACTTTGTCAGCGCCATGTTTTGTTCTTGTAAATACCAATGCTGTTTTAATTGCAGGATTTTTTAATACATCAATTAGTAGCGCATTTTTATTATTCTTGTCTACAAAATAAACGGATTGCTCAATAATTTCTACAGTGGAGGATACGGGTGTTACTGATACTTTTTCTGGATGAAATAAAATAGTGCTTGCTAAACTTACAATCTCTGCCGGCATGGTGGCTGAAAAAAACAAGGATTGTCTTTTTTTAGGAAGTACCGCTAATAATTTCTTCACATCATTTACAAATCCCATATCCAACATACGATCTGCTTCATCTAATACAAATATTTCAACATCTCTCAAACTGATATGTCCTTGATTCATTAAATCCAATAATCTGCCGGGTGTCGCAATAACCACATCCACCCCATTTCTAAGGGCAGTTACTTGTGGTCCTTGTGCTACGCCTCCGAATATTACCGTACAATTTAAAGGGGTATGTCGACCATATGCATTGAAGCTTTCGGCAATTTGTATGGCCAATTCTCTAGTAGGCGTTACAATTAAACTTCTTATTTTTTTTCGCTTCTCTCCATGAGAATTTTGTAATAATAATTGAATGATTGGTAATGTAAAGGCGGCTGTTTTACCTGTGCCTGTTTGTGCGCAACCTAATAAATCCTTACCCGCTAAAACAATCGGAATTGATTGTGCTTGAATAGGTGTTGGCGTTGTATATCCTTCCTCGTAAAGCGCCATTAATAACGGCTCAATAAGATGTAATGACTTGAAATTTGTACTCATATTGGACTGCAAGGTACACTATTTAAATTTGTGGCCTAAGCAGTGCGATAGGATTCCTTTTCGCAAGCCCATTTACGTTTCGCAGCAAAAACAACAGATTTAGCTACAATTAAGCAAATAAGTCCATTTCAGCCCTTCCTAAACCATCTGGTGTGGTATAAAATGGTCTTTTTTCAATGACATAATGGGTGTCTTCTGGTATACCTAATGCGCGATAGATGGTTTGGTGAATTTGCTCAATTCGAATGGGTTTTTCAATCGTTTTGCAAGGGCGTTCCTCAGCTGTTTTACCATACACGTATCCCTTTTTAATTCCGCCACCAAACATTAACATGGAACAGCCGTCTGTAAAATGTCGGTGCATCCCATAATTTTTAATGTCTTCAATAATATCAGGTTGATTCACTTGTTCTTGTACTTTTAAATCAGGTCGTCCTTCGACCATCATGTCCCTGCTAAATTCACTTGCTAGTATAATAAGTGTTCGATCTAAATGTCCTGATTGATCTAAATCTTTAATTAACTGCGCAATTGGACCATCAATTTGTTTTTTCATATCGGCCAACCTAGTATGTCCATTGTCATGGGTGTCCCAATTTTTAAATGGTTCATATTCGGTGGTGACTGTTATAAATCGTGCACCTTTTTCAGTTAAACGTTTTGCCATTAAGCAGCCTAATCCAAATTTCCCTGTATTGTAAATGTCATAGTTTTCTTTAGGCTCTTTACTTAAGTCAAATGCAGCAGCCTCGGGCGACTTTAAAAGCATATACGCTTGCTCCATGGATCTTTTCATGGATTCTTTTTGATAATCACTTCCCAATTCACCTAATGGTCCTTTGTTCATTAATTCATTGTAGAGTAGGTTTCTTTTTTCAAATCGACTTATATCCATTCCTACAGGAGGCTTCACACTTTCAAGCCCTTCACTTGGGTCAGGTATTAAAAAAGGTCCAAACTCATTGCCTAAAAATCCTGCGGTATGAAATGCCTTCAATTCTTCCCCTTCTCCTAATGAAAATCGTTGACCAATATCTATAAATGCAGGTATCACTGCATTGACAGGTCCCAATTGTTTCGAAATCCAGGAACCAATATGGGGTGCTGCTACTGATTGTGGTGGTTTATAACAAGTATGCCAATGGTATTGATGACGAGAGTGAAGAATGTGTCCCATATCGCCTGCAACATAGGATCTAATAGCGGTGCCTTTATTTAATACTTTTCCAATGGACTCAAGTCCTTCTGAAAAATAGATATCATCTAATGCAGTGGGAACCGATTTGAAAGTACTTAACACATCATTCGCCATCATGCCTTTTGTAAATGGGGTATATTTTTTCGGATCAAATGTATCCGTATGTGCCATACCACCGGCCATCCAAAGTAAAATAACAGTATCCGCAGTGGCTGTCATTTTGGATGAATTACATCCACTTAATAATCCTGCTAATGGTGCACCTGCAGCCAATGCGGCTAGGGTAGCAGTACTGCTATTTTTTAAAAATTCTCGACGATTCCAATGATTTGACATAATTAATATTTATTTCTAAATGAATTAATAAATAATTTGAAATTCCGGCAATAATAAAATTATCCAAAATAAATCTTCAATAGCATCAGTAGTAGGACTGTCACCTAGTAATTTTTTAGCAATCGTATATTCAGACGTTGTTGCTGTTCTACCTAAAGCTTGTTGGTATATTTCTTTAATAATTTTGTCACCGGTAATATATTTGTCTTTCCAAATGAGGGCGCCCTTTCTGATCATGGAGTTAAATCGGTCCCCATTGGTTAATTCCAATGCTTGTAATAAATTTGATTGCGATTCCCTCGTCGTGCTGACTGTTTCACGTGTGGGTCTTCCTAATGATATTAAGAATGGATTATTGTTCACCAATGAAGCGCGTACAAATGCTGCGCCAATAATTGGAGGTAATTTTTTTGGTGGCATCATTTTCTTCTCCTTCTCTTTCTTTTCTTTTTCCTTTTTCTCCTTTTCCTTGTCTTTGTTCTTGTCCTTCTTTTTCTTCTTCTCCTCCGCTTTCTTTTTCTCCTGCCTTTCTTTCTGTTTTTTAATTTCTTCGAGCACTGCTTTTTTATCTACATAGGTAATGGACATGGAGTCGTAAAAAATGGGTGTAATGATTGTGCTTGCTGCATCAGCAAATTGCTCTGCTGACATGCGCTTGCGTAATCTGCCTTTGAAAACATATTGCGGGGATACTATTTTACTCGCATCATTAAAACTTACCGAAGGAAGTTGGTAAGTGGTTGAAGAAGTAATTAAAAAAAGCAATTCTTTTATGTCGGAATTATTTTGTTGAAAATTAAATGCCATCCAATCCAATAAGTCCTGACTCCATGCTTCATTGTCCATCACGTCCAATGGTTCAATTAATCCACGACCCATTAATTGCGCCCAAATTCTGTTTACAATGGTGCGATAAAATCTTCCATTGGAAGCTTGTACCATATTGGTGGCTAATTGTGCTAGTTTTTCTGCTCTTTTTGCACTACTGTCAATAGCGCCTAATTCCTTCCATAGCATACGCGCGCCTGTAAACTTACCCGTTGGTTTGTCGCACCTATTTATTTCAAGTGAGGTGTCTGCAAAAATATTTGCAAATGCATACGCGTCTGTCAATTTCCAATCGCTAATAAAACTATTATGACAGGAGGCGCATTTTAAATTTAGACCTAAAAATATTTGAGATACATTTTGTGCTGCTTGCATTTCGGTACGTTGGCTTGCATTCACTACGCCACGCCATTTAATCCCCTCAATAAATCCATTGGATTCATCCGTAGGATTTAATAGTTCTTTTGCAAATTGGTCATAGGATTTGTTTGATTTCAATGAATTAAATAACCAAGTCGTAATATTACGACGACCACCTGTGATATAACCGGTTCCTGTATAATCATTTCTTAAAGCATCATTCCAAAAACTTAACCAATGTAAGGTGTAATCATCTTTTTGATTAAGAAGTTTTCTTATCCATATCTCTCTTTTATTGATTCTGCTATCCTTTATAAATTTCTCTAATTCTTCTACACTAGGAACTAAACCAACAATATCCAATGAAATACGTCTTAAAAAAGTTTTATCATCCACCACTTTTGGCCAAATTATTTTGTTTGCAGTAAAATATTGGTTGGTCCAAAGATCAATCGGGTTGGTTAAATTTTCAGTGGCCCTTGGAAGTTCAGGATTCCTAGGGGCTAGCGGCGCTAATCTAAAAATACTTTTTTCGGAGCTATCTGGCCAAGGTGCGCCTTTTTGAATCCAAAAATTAATGACTGCAATATCCTCGTCCGCTAATTTTCTTCCTTTGGAAGGCATTGCATCTTTGTGATTGGATGGTAGGGTAATGCGACGATATAAATCACTCGCTGCTGGATCGCCAGGTATAACTACAGGCCCATTTTCACCACCTTTAAAAATCATATCTCTACGATCAAGTCGCAAATCGCCTTTGATTTTTTCAGGTCCGTGACACTTATAACAATTATGCGCAAAGATGGCCCTCACTTTTACATTGAGTTCAATAGATTGTTGTTTTGTTAATGGGGCGGTATCATTTTTGAAACTAGTAATATCAAAATTGGAGTTGGTACTTTTATCATAGCTATCACTCCAAGGTATAGTGGCCGTAATATAATCCTGGCCATGCGTTAATGACGCACCAAAGTGTCCAGCGATGGCAACGCCGATTGCACTAAGAAACAAAAAGGCACGATATAACTTAATAAGGTTCCTTTTATTTTTTTTGTAAACGCTGTTTGATACAAACCAAGTGATGGCTGAAAAAACTGCGGTTGCGATACCTGCCCATTGATGAATATTAGAAACTTGCAATTCATAGCCACCTTCTTTTACAAGAAGTAAACCCATTATTGCTGATACAATTGCTGCGATAGTTCCGGCAGCTAAAAGTAATCTGATCCCAGTACGAGAAGGCGCATCAAAATTTTTTAAAGTGAATAGTTCAAGTATAGCTGCAAATAAAAGTAATGAAACCGGAAAATGAACTGCAATGGGGTGAAGTCTACCCAAAAATCGCCACAGCCAAAAAAAATCATTACTTACTGCGCTTGAAGGAGACTCCGCATAACTGTTAATTGAAATTTGCAAAAAGCAGATCAGTACTAAAGCGCTAATGACAATAGCCAATTTTTTTCTTGGGTAGGATTTATTTTTTACATCTTTCATAAGCAGTTCGTTTTTAAAGATAATTAAAAATGAACTAAAAACTTACTTGATGTATATAATTAATGACCCATATATGCAGGAATTTAGCCCCGGCGCTTTTTGCTGGGTTTGCCTACCAAGGCATGGGATTTTTTTATTAAGCTTTTCACGAGTGTGGCAGGTAATTGTCTATTAATGATCATGGTATTCCAATGTGTTTTATTCATGTGGTACCCAGGAATGATATATTCTGAATAATCTTCCCTTTGTGTGATAATATCTTCTGGATCGGCCTTATAGTTGAAAGAAAGGGGCTCCTTACTTAAATTAAGTATCAGGAATAGTTTATCATGATGTTTGATCACGACTGTATTTGGCCCAAACGGAGTTGCTTCCTCGGTATCGGGTAAGGATAATGCGTAATCTAAAATTTCATCAATTTCCATATTGGCCTTTGTTTATAAATACGCTAATCACTCTATTCCACGGTAACACTTTTTGCAAGATTGCGCGGCTTGTCAACATCAATCCCTTTTGCAACACCCACATAGTAACTAAGTAATTGCATGGGTACAACACTTAATAATGGTGCAATGACTTCGTCAATTTCTGGGACGAACATAATATTTTCGGACATCGTGGGTAAAACTTGATCGCCGATACTAGCCACTGCTATGATTTGTCCTTTTCTTGCTTTTATTTCTTGAATATTGGAAACGACTTTATCATAATACATATCTTTTGTTGCTATGAAAACAACAGGTAAAGTTTCATCTACTAATGCA
>JAURIP010000001.1 GCA_030832695.1 Sediminibacterium sp.
GAATTTAGTCCTCAAATACTTTAAGTACATTCTTTCGGAAAACCCTGTTATGGCCATTATTTTTAAAAATTTGTGCAAAGATAGTATGGCAAAGCACAGTACACGCATTTTTTTTGTATTTCGCAAATTAAATTGGGACTTTGACAATAAGCATTGACGGATTAAAGTTATTTTTGCAAAAATCTATTGTGGACTTATGTACTCATTAAAAATCAATTTTGAAGAAAAAGGGCTAGCGCCTGTTACTTTAACGAATATTGCGCCGGATGAAAGCTTGCTTGAAGTATTACTAGATGCTGGAATTGAATTACATCATAATTGTGGTGGTGTATGTGCTTGTAGTACTTGTCATATATATATTAAGTCAGGAGCGGGGCATGTTGCTGCATTATCTGACAAAGAAGAGGATTTTATTGATCGCGCTGTTAATCCTCGTATTGAGTCAAGGTTAGGTTGCCAATGTATTTTAGCCAAGGGCGGAACTGGTGAATTAGAAATCATTTTGCCTGACCAAACACAATTTTTAGGCGAGTAGTTTAAAGTAAATCGAGTGCCATTCCTTTAATATATTAGATTAATATAGAATCAATTTAAGAATAGTTAATAAAAGACCAAAGTAAAATCAATTAATATGAGTCAGTTTGAACCCCCGATTTTTTGGAATGATCATGAAGACATCGCTCAAAAATTATATGAGAAGTTCGGTGATGATTTTACAGAAGCTAAAATATATCGTATTCGATTTACAGATCTTTTAGATTGGATACTAAGTTTACCTCATTTCGAAGGCACTAAGGAACAATCTACCGAGGGTCATTTGGAAATGATCCAAAGTGCCTGGGTGTATGAGTGGAGGGATAATCAAAAATAGGCTTACATTTGTTTACAAAAAGTATTCGCCTTGTTAGCTAATTTTAAAAAAATAGTTTGTTTTGTATTTGATGTTGATGGTGTATTGACCAACGGCAATTTACTCATTATGCCTAATGGGGTGATGGCCAGAACTATGAATATCAAAGATGGTTATGCCTTGCAATTAGCGGTTAAAAAAGGGTACCAGGTTTGGATTATTTCTGGTGGTAATTCGGAAGATGTAAAAAATAGATTGGCCCTTTTGGGTATCAAGGAAGTTCATATGAAAGTGGGTAATAAAAAGGAATTATTACAATCATTGGCCTTGGAACATAATATTGCATTAGACACTATTTTATATATGGGTGATGATATGCCTGATTACGAAGCGATGCAACTGGCTGGTATTGCAGCATGTCCAAATGATGCAGCAATGGATATAAAATCGATCGCGCAATACAAGGCCTTGACCAAGGGTGGGGAAGGTTGTGCACGTGAGGTCATCGAAAAGGTATTAAAGCTAAATGATCTGTGGGATATAGATGATCATATTGTGGCCAAATAAATAAATTCAAGTCCATTGAAATTACTTTTATCTTTTTGTAGGCTTATTCGATGGCCTAATTTATTTTTTATAATATTGTCGCAATGTTTGTTTCAGTATTGTATATACAATCCCTTATACCAGATTAATAGTAGTGATACACCTGTCTCCTTTTTTTTAATGATGTTGGCGTCTGTTTTTATTGCTGCCGCAGGCTATGCGATTAATGATTATTTTGATGTGAACATTGATCAGGTGAATAAGCCCGCTAAAGTAGTCGTTAGTAATATTATCAATAGAAGATGGGTTATTTTTTGGCATTTCTTTTTTAGCTTGTCAGGCATTTATATAACATTAATAGCATTTTCATTTCAGCAGTATTGGCATATTCATTTAGCTAATTTGCTTTCTATTTTATTATTGTGGTTTTATTCAACCAATATTAAAAAAAAATTACTCATTGGCAATGTGCTTATTGCTGTTTTAACCGCTTGGGTAATAGGAGTTGTGTATTTTTCTAAGTTCACGATGACTGAATTAATCAACGTACGTAATGCAACCCCAGTGAACCTGCGGTTGTTCAAATTAATGATATTGTATGCTGCTTTTGCTTTTGTGCTAACCATCATTAGGGAAGCACTTAAAGATATTGAGGATATGGAAGGAGATGCAAAATTTGGATGTAGAACACTGCCCATTGTTTGGGGATTAAAAGCAACCAAAGTTTATTTGGCAGTATGGCTAGTGGTGGTGATTGCAGTATTATCGATCATTCAATTGTATGTAATTCCATTTGGCTGGTGGTTAAGTATTGTTTATTGTATTGTTTTTATTATTGCGCCCTTGGTGTTGGTATTATACAAGCTGAATAAATCATTCACCAGTAAGGATTTTAATGTACTTAGTAACTGGGTCAAATTAGCTATGTTGGCAGGGGTGCTATCGATGGTGTTTTTTTATTTTTTATATTGATCCCCCATTTCTAAAATTGAATTTACCTCATGCAACCATTCATATTAGCTTCTCAATCCCCCCGTCGACAAATGTTGTTAACCTGGGCAGATGTTCCATTTGAAGTAATTATTTCCGATTCGGATGAAACCTTCCCAGCAAACATGGAATTAGAAGAAGTGCCAGTATTTATTGCAAAAAATAAAGCGCAGGCAGTGCATGAAAAAATAAAATTGGGCTATCCGCAGCATATAAACAAGCACATTGTTGCAGCCGATACTATTGTCGTGTTGGAAGGCAATGTATTAGGTAAGCCTGCTAATAAAGCCGAGGCCATTAGTTCCTTAAGTGCATTGTCTGGGAAAACACATCGGGTCATTACTGGGGTAGTATTAATTTATAATGGTAAAGAATATACATTTAGTGAAACCACCTTAGTCACATTTAATTTACTGACATTGGATCAAATTGAATACTATGTTGAAAATTACAAACCATATGATAAAGCCGGCGGTTATGCTATTCAGGAGTGGATTGGGGTCGTTGGAATTCAAAGTATTCAAGGCGACTTTTATAATGTAATGGGTTTGCCTGTGAGTAAACTATTGCAAAAAATAAAGCAACTAGAAGAAGCCTAGTTGCTTTAGCAATATTTTATAAATTATTATTTGATTTTAGCGTAGTCTTTTTTTAGATCTATTGCCAGTTAAATGCAATGTCTAAAACAACATCCGGGTGTAAGCTTCTTTCCACAGGACAGGTGCGTGCAACACGTTCTAAAATTTCCTTTGTTTTTTCATCTACATTTAAACCTGCTGGCATCGTAACATGTGCTATGATTTTTCCAATTCTACGTGGGTCTGATACCATTACTTTAGTTACTTCCACTTTGGCACCATCTAATAAGATGTTCATGGTTTCGGCTTTAATTCCCATCGTAGTAATCATACAAGCACCTAAACCTGTTGCAATTAAGTCGGTAGGGGAAAACCGTTCTCCCTTTCCTTTGTTGTCGGTTGGCGCGTCGGTTTCAATCGCTGAGCCACTTTGTAAATGAAGGCAGGTGGTTCTTAAATTAGTTTCGTAAGTAACTGTTGCTGTCATAGGGATTATTGAAATAGTGTTAATTAATGGAGCGCTTGGTAAAATAATTAAACCGCCCCATGTTGTAAAGAAGCTAAATTTTGATTACTGGTATTTAAACGAACGGTGACGATTAAGGAAAGGGCAAAGTACACCATCAAAATTAAGTTGAGTTGTGGCATATGCTTACTAGCACCAAACCAATCACCCATAAAATAAATAATACCAAATCCAAATAGGCATTTCAATACTTCCCACACATAAGCATATTTGCTACCATCCATCAGGTCGGTTAAAGCATAAATATAAATAAATACAAAGGCACCATAAATAAACATATTCGGGAAGCCAATATTGGCAATATTCCCTAACATGAAAGCGACACCGATAAAGATGATCATGAGTTGCATCCAAGCCCATGAAATAAAAATGGGGTCTTGACTGGTTTTGTATTTGTCAAAATTATAAACATCATCAATTTTAAAAACTGGATTTTTTGCTGCAACATCCGCAGGACGCCAGCCAGTAGGCTTTGACCAAACACTTATTTTATCTACAAAGCTATTGGCGCGCCAAGCATCTTTTATCAATAGCCACATGTGTATAAAGTTAATTCGAATGGGATTCCAAGTTCTCATTGGACGTGTAATACCATATACTGGAGAAATATCTGCACGTTCTTCCATAAAAGTGCCAAACATTTTATCCCAGATAATAAATATTTGTCCTAAATTTTTATCAAGGTATTCATTATTAAATGCGTGATGTACTCGGTGATGTGAGGGCGTGACAATTATTTTTTCTAAAAACCCCATGCGGTTAATATATCTGGTATGATACCAGAATTGCGCAAAAAATTGAATAGGGGTAACTGTTGCAACCACTAATGGTGAAATACCTAATAAGGCGGCAGGAATCATGAAGATGGAAAATATTTTCACGAAGGAGGAAATGGGTTGGCGAACTGCACAGGCCAAATCAAATTCCTCACTACTATGGTGCACGATATGGCTATTCCAGAAAAAGTTATTCGCATGATCAATACGGTGCACCCAATAATGCGAAAAGTCAAGTGCAACAAAAGCGATTACATAAGTAAGCCAATTAGTGGTAATATGGGTTAAGGCAATTTTTTCCTCAATCCAGCTATAACTTATGATAGTAATACTTAACCCTAAAACATTTTTGGTGACCATCGTAATAGCCGAGGTAAGGCTACTAACGGTATCCATATTGTTTACCTTTTCTTTTTTGATATACCAGCCATATAACTTTTCAAGTAATATTAAAATGAAAAATACAGGCATTGCAAAAAGTAAAATTTTTCCATATTTTTCCATAAATCAATTAGTTTAAAAATTAAGCAAATACGCATTTTTTACGCCGTATGAAGGTAGCCATAATTTTTTGTGTTTTAGGACTGCATTTTATATTTTATAATTTTAAATATAGCGCATAAAATATGGGTTATTAATGACAAGTCTTGTATTTTTGTGGCTGATTATAGTGTAACGAATTATGCAAGAATTACCAATTGTAAATGTGGATACGGAAACAAGAATTAAAAAACCAGATTGGTTAAGGGTAAAACTGCCCATTGGCGAAAGCTATAAGCATGTGCGAGGATTGGTAGATAAGCATAAACTACATACTATTTGTGAAAGTGGAAA
Organism: Sediminibacterium sp.; assembly: GCA_030832695.1. The sequence goes on from JAURIP010000001.1 coordinate 5,101, forward strand.
TTGCCCGAATATGGGAGAGTGTTGGGGCGAAGGCACGGCCACTTTTATGATATTAGGTAATATATGTACAAGAAGCTGCCAGTTTTGCGCAGTGGCTACAGGTCGCCCTAAACCAGTGGAATGGGATGAGCCACAACGTGTAGCTGAAGCCATTTTGTTGATGAAAGTAAAGCATGCAGTATTGACTAGTGTTGATAGAGACGAATTACCTGATGGTGGCTCCATCATATGGTTTAATACGATTAAGGCTATTAAAACTTTGTCCCCGGAAACAACCTTAGAAACCTTAATCCCTGATTTCAGAGGGATCCCCGAGCAGATACAAAGAATTATTGATGCAGCCCCTGAAGTGGTAAGTCATAATATGGAGACAGTTGAAAGAAATACACAAAAAGTGCGGGTGCAAGCAAAATATAGAAGAAGCTTAAAAGTATTAGAAACTTTGAAGCTCGGAGGTATGCGTACAAAAACAGGCATGATGTTAGGTATTGGGGAGGAGAAAGCGGAAGTGATACAAACGATGAAGGATTTAGTGGGCGTTGGTTGTGATGTACTTACTTTGGGACAATACTTGCAACCCACAAAAAAGCATTTGCCCGTAAAAAGATTTGTGCATCCTGATGAGTTCGCAGAGTTAAGACAAATTGGGTATGAACTTGGTTTTGATTATGTTGAAAGTGGCCCATTGGTTCGATCCTCCTATCATAGTGAAAAACATGTCATTCAAGGTTGGGGTAAAACAAAATGGATGGAGGAGCAAGCATGTTTACAACCATAGCTAATTATTAGGTTTACTCGGAACAATATTAAAATAAAAATGTCCCCCCGAGTGCTCGGGGGGACATTTTTTATAGATGGGGTAGTAAAACTAATTTTTGTAAAATAACTATAGTTCCCACATTAAAGCACTCGCGCCTAAAATGGCTGCATCGGATTCCTTTAAATGGCTAACTAGTATTTTCACTTTGTTTTGGAATATCTCAATCACATTTGCTTCCAAATGCTCACGTGTTGGTTTAAGAATTAAATCACCTGCTTTTGTCAAGCCCCCAAATAATATAATTGCTTCAGGGCTTGAAAACATCACAAAATTAGCCAATGCCATGCCTAACACTTTTCCTGTAAATGCGAAAACTTCTTTGGCAACTTCATCCCCTTTGGTAGCGGCTTCAAATACTGCTTTTGAATTTAATGCTCCTTTTGGTATATCACGTAATAAACTTGGTCGATCTGTAGTTTCTAATATTTCAATGGCGGATTGTGCAACACCAGTAGCAGAGGCATAACTTTCCAATGATCCTTTTTTTCCAGTCCCTGGATGTAATCGACCATTAGGGATGATGGTAGTATGTCCTAGTTCACCAGCAAAACCATCATGTCCATAAATAAGCTGTCCATTGGCAACAATACCACTTCCAACGCCAGTTCCTAAAGTGATCATGATAAAATCTTTCATGCCTTGCGCTGCGCCATACATCATTTCTCCAACAGCAGCTGCATTTGCATCATTGGTCAATCGCACAGGAATTTTAAATTTATCCTGCAACATGCGTGCCAATGGAATAATACCTTTCCATGGTAGGTTAGGGGCGTATTCGATATTGCCTGTATATACATTTCCGTTTGGAGCGCCTACACCAATACCTTTAATGCGACCAACGCCGCCTACTTTTTCAATGAGTACACTTAGTTCCCGGTGTAATTCATCTATAAAAGTATGCACCTGCTCGTGCTTTTTTGTTGATATCTCACTTGCAAATAAAACATTGCCTACATTATCAACGATACCAAATTTGGTACCAGTTCCTCCAATATCAACACCAACTACAAAAGCGTCCATTGTATAATTTTAAAATATTCAATTAATGTCCTCCACTTACCTGTGCATCAAAATCAAGTCCTTGCTTTTTAAGTACCGTTTTTAATTTTAACGCAAGTAATGCTAAGAGCGCAAAACAAACTGCAGCTAAAATATAAGACTGGTGCATACCAACACTTGGATTATCTCCTAGCACACCTTGCAAAGGTGGAATAATAGCGCCTCCTAAAATCATCATGATTAAAAATGCAGAACCTTGGCTTGTATATTTTCCTAATCCGCCAACCCCTAATGAAAAAATACAAGGCCACATGACCGAACATGCCAAACCACCAGCCATGAAAGCATACACTGAAGTAATACCATTCGTAAATACACCTACAAGCATGGCTGCTGTTGCAAATATAGATACGGCAAATAAGGTTTTAACAGGTTTTTCCTGGCCATAAAAGAAAGTAGCGATTGCAATTGCAATAAATATTGCATATCCATATAAATCAGAAACGTCATTGCCATAAATTTTACTAACGCCTAATACTACTGCAAAAGCAATAAATGGAACAATAATCATCATCAATTTTTTCATATTGCCTTTCAAGTTAAATACACTCACGGCACCCGTCCAACGACCAATCATTAAACTACCCCAATACAAAGAAATGTATTTTGAAATTTGACTTTCATCTAATCCTAATTCAGTGATATAACCAGGATTTTTTAATAATGCACCAAAATTGTTGTCAATGGTAACTTCGACACCCACATAAATAAATATAGCGATCATGCCATAAATAAGTTGCTGGTATTTCATAGCACCCCAACCGGCATCATTTTTTATTGCACTATTGTTTGAGTAAAACAATACTACAATAACTGAAACTAATGTCATAATTAACAAGTTCAATTTAGGCACGTCTGTTAATTGACCTACCACGATGATTGCACCAATTAATAAGGTCATGATTAATAAGGAGCTGGCTGCTTTATTAGCAGTCTCAAATTTTTCATCATTTTTTCCATCAGGTAATTTTTTAGATAAGCTAAAAAATATGGCTACTGCAGCAAAAACACCAGCTACAATTAAGTAAAGCAAATTGATATTAGTAACAGTAACAACGCTATTTTTTGCAGCAGGGCTGCCAAACAAGAAAAAGCTTACAATCAATGGACCAATAGTCGTTCCAATACTATTTAAGCTACCACCTAAATTTAAACGGTGTGATCCAGTAGCTGGGTCACCTAATAATATGGCAAACGGCTGTGCCGCTGTTTGTTGTAATGAAAAGCCTAATGCCACCACGAAAAATGCGGCTAAAATTGCTGGGAATGAATTTGCATTGGCTGCAGGTATAATTAGTAATGCGCCAACTACTGAAATCCACAAACCGTAAATAATACCTTTTTTATACCCAATCTTATTTAAAATGTCATACCCAATGAGGTTGGAGCATAAAAATAAAATTAAAGATCCAATAAAGTAAGCACCATAAAACGCAGAACCAATCAATTGAGATTCAAATTGACTTAGGTTGAAATGGGTTTTAGCAAACGGGATAAAAATACTATTGGAGGCAGCAATAAATCCCCAAAAGAAGAATACAAGTACTAGGGTACTTAATGCACCAGTGTTGGTTGGTTGTTTGGTTTGGCTCATAAAATTCGTTAGTTTAATCGTTTATCGTTTTTCGATTGTGTAAAATACTTAAAATAATAATTAAATGTTCATTTTAGGTCAAATCAATCAATTAATATTTTATTGATATTCAATGATATTTTTAGTAAATTTATTATTAAATGAACTTTCATAAATGATAGTTTTACATGTAAGTGCAGAGTGTTATCCAATGGCTAAGGCAGGTGGATTGGGAGATGTAGTTGGTGCTTTGCCTAAGTATCAAAAAAAAATGGGTGATGAATCCATGGTGGTCATGCCTATGTATGCTACGCCTTTTTTAAAAAGTAATTCCTGGGACACCATTTTCAAAGGAAAAATGAATTTAGGCGATTGGCATTTTGAATACACTATTATTAAGGAGCAAACAGGCAAATTAGGGTATTCCTTGTTTTTAGTAGATATTAATGGTTTGTTAGATCGACCCAAGATTTATGGTTACGATGATGATATTAGTCGTTTTTTAGCTTTTCAAGTTTCAGTTTTAAATTGGCTATCTCATTGGGCCGTTTTGCCCAATGTATTGCATTGTCATGATCATCAAACAGGATTGCTTCCATTTATGATGCGTCATTGTCATGATTATCAGCATCTCAAATCAATTAAAACGGTACTTACCATTCACAATGCTCAATACCATGGCGCGATGGGTTGGGATAAAAGTAGTTTACTTCCTACATGGGATATTAATAAGCAAGGATTATTGGAATGGGATCAACATATAAATTCATTAGCTACTGGAATTAAATGTGCTGACAAAGTTACCACGGTAAGTGAAACTTATATGGCACAATTGAAATACCAATCCGCTGGGTTGGAATCCTTATTTGAAAATGAACAAGCTAAGTGTTTGGGCATTTTAAACGGAATTGATACTGAATTGTGGGATCCTAATTCGGATCCCATGGTTAAATATCATTATAATCAGGAAACGGTATTATCAGGAAAGCAAAAAAACAAAGAAGCGCTTTGTGCAAAATATAATTTAGACCTTACCCAACCACTAATTGTATTTATAGGAAGGTTGGTGGGTGAAAAAGCAGCAGATGTTTTACCAGGTGCTATTCAACATGCATTGGATAAAACAAATGGGGGGGCTAATTTTTTTGTTATAGGTGCAGGCGATACAGCTGTTGAATCAGCGTTGAATTATTTAAAACAATTATATCCTGAAAATTATAATTGTTGGATAGGGTACGATGAGGCGATTGGTCATGAAGCTTATGCAAGTGCTGATTTTTTATTAATGCCTAGCCGGGTGGAGCCTTGTGGCTTAAATCAAATGTATGCAATGCGTTATGGTACTATTCCCATGGTAAGAGATACGGGTGGTTTACATGATACAGTTGTTGATATGGGTGTCCCAGGTGGATTTGGAATTACATTTTTAAATGCTGATGAAAACGACATTGTTCATTCAGTAGAAAGAAGTATTGAATTATATAAGGATCAAGCAAAAATGACTAAATTGATAAAACAATGTATGGAGATTGATCATAGTTGGGAATCGGTGGTGTTGGCGTATAAAAAAATGTATGCATCATTATAAATTCAATTATTAAAAAATAAATTATTCGTTATGGCTGTATTTGCAAAACATACTGTCGCTATTATTTTAGGTGGTGGCGCGGGTTCTAGGCTATATCCATTAACAGCAAGCAGATCCAAGCCAGCCGTACCTATTGCGGGGAAATATCGGTTGGTAGATATTCCGATTAGCAATTGCATCAACAGTAATTTGAATCGAATTTTCGTTTTAACACAATTTAATTCAGCTTCCTTAAATCAGCATATTAAAAATACCTATCATTTTAGTGCATTTAGTTCAGGCTTTGTAGATATTTTAGCGGCCGAGCAAACACCCGATAATCCAGGATGGTTCCAAGGTACTGCAGATGCGGTAAGACAATCCTTGCGACATTTAGCAAAAATGGATTTTGAATATGTGTTAATATTAAGTGGGGATCAACTATATCAAATGGATTTTAGTAAAATGATTGAAGCGCATAAAAATAGTGGGGCCGCATTAACTATCGCAACCATTCCCGTTTCAGAAAGGGAAGCACCAGAGTTTGGTATTTTGAAATCCAATCAAGACCAAGTCATTACTTCTTTTGTAGAAAAACCAAAAAAAGAAATTTTATCCGATTGGGTAAGTGATACAGGTGCTTTGATGCAATCTCAAGGTCGAAATTATTTGGCATCCATGGGTATCTATGTTTTTAATAAAGAAATTTTACATCAATTTTTAAATGAAGTGCATCCCAATGCGACCGATTTCGGGAAGGAGATTATTCCAGATTCCATCTCCAATTACAAAGTGTTAAGTTATCAGCATGAAGGTTATTGGACGGATATCGGAAATATTTATTCTTTCTTTGAAGCTAATATTTCATTGACCGACGAAATGCCGCAGTTTAATTTGTTTGATAGTACACAAACCGTTTATACAAGATCAAGAATGTTGCCACCAGCAAAAATTAGTGGTACCCAAATTCAAAATGCAATTGTTGCAGAAGGATCTATTATACATGCAGCATCTATTACCAAGTCAGTGATTGGCATTCGGTCCAGAATTGGGAAGGATACCGTGATTAAAAATGCATATATCATGGGGTGTGACTTTTATGAAACCATTAACCAAATCAATCAAAAAATAGACAAAGGACAACCCGTTTTGGGTATTGGTGAGCGATGTGTGATTGAAGATGCTATCGTTGATAAAAATTGTTCCATTGGTAATGATGTACAAATTAAAGGAGGCCCAAATCTTGAAAAAATAGACCACCCCTTATACACGGTGAAAGACGGTATTGTGGTTATAAAAAAAGGGGCAGTTATCCCCAATGGGTTTATCATATAAAAATTGAGGTTTTCAATCATTATTTTTTGTATTTTGTAGTGTAAATTTTACACTTTAAACGATTCGCTATGCCTCAAGCTAATTTATTGCCGAAACCCAAGATGTCGGTTTTGCAAATCATTTTTATGAGTTTCGGATTTTTAGGAATTCAATTTGGTTTTGCATTACAAAATGGGAATACTTCCAGAATTTTAAGGTCATTTGGCGCTGATGTAGAACAGTTACCGATGTTTTGGATTGTTGCGCCCCTAGTTGGTATGATTGTACAACCTATTATTGGCCATTATAGTGATCGAACTTGGAATAAGTTGGGAAGAAGGAAACCTTATTTTTTAGTGGGTGCAATTTTATCCTCTATTGCATTAGTGGTATTACCCAACTCTGGCTTACTTACTTCTATATTACCAGTGTTATGGATGGGTGCAGGGATGGTGATGATCATGGATGCCTCATTTAATGTATCCATGGAGCCATTTAGGGCATTGGTGGCAGATAATTTACCGGAAAGTCAACGCACAACTGGTTTTGCAATACAGACATTTTTAATTGGGATAGGAGCTGTTGTAGGTTCGGCATTACCTTCCTTGTTAGCACAAATGGGTTTTTCTCAAGAAGCTGGTGCATCAGGCGTGGCTGATAATATTCGCTATTCATTTTATATTGGTGCAGTTGTTTTTATGGCAGCTATTTTAGTGACTGTGTTTTTTTCGAAAGAATATCCACCTGAGCAATATGCACAGTATCACGGTCAAGCAGATACTGATGTAAAAGAAAAAAGTAGTTTGTGGGATATTTTTACAGATTTTAAAAATATGCCACGCACGATGAAGCAGTTGGGATTGGTGCAATTTTTTTCTTGGTTTGCATTATTTAGTATGTGGGTTTTTACGACGGATGCAGTGGCTACGCATGTGTATGGATTGACAGGAGAATATTCAAAATCAATCGAATACAATACGGCTGGTAATGTAGTGAGCTCCGCATTTGGGGTATATAATTTAGTGGCCGCTGTTTATGCACTTTGTTTGCCATTGCTTGCTAAATTTTTAGGTCGCAAAGGAACACATGCATTTTCATTATTAGCAGGAGGGGTTGGATTATTGTCCATTTATTTTATCAAAGATCCAGCCATGTTAACTTATTCCATGATCGGTGTTGGACTGGCATGGGCAAGTATTTTAGCAATGCCTTATGTAATATTATCTGGATCAATCCCGGCGGGAAAACTTGGTATCTACATGGGTATTTTTAATTTCTTTATCACATTACCTCAAATTGTGAATGGAATATTCGGCGGCTTTATTGTAAAACATTTTTACAATGGACAATCTATATATGCAATTGTGTTGGCTGGCTTTTTATTGATTTGTGCTGCAGTAAGTGTATTGTTTGTATATGATGCAGGGGCGGAGAAAAAATTATAAATCAGAATTAATAAAGTATAATTAATATAATAAAAAATAGAGTATGAAAAATAAATCATTATTATTTAGCAAAGTTTTTATGATGTTTTTTTTGATGGCATTTACTTTTATGTCAAATGCATCAGGATTAAAAGGAGTGAAAGGAAGCAATTTAGTTGCTGCTAGTGTCGCTGTATATCCAAGTAATTGGTTTGTGCAGATGAAATGGAATAAGGTGCAAGTACTTTTGCGAAGTATGGATATTGATTTGTCTAAAGCTAAAGTTAGTATTAATTATTCTGGGGTTAAAATAATTAAAGTAGTTCCCTTTTCAAGTAACCATTATGTCGCAGTGGATATTGCTATTGATGCTAGTGCCAAAGCGGGAAATATTCCCATTGTGATTAAATCGGGTAATGAAAGTATTAAAATAGATTGGGCTTTAAAAAATCGCAGACCAGGAAAGGGAACGCAATTTGCACAAGGAATCAATCAGTCTGATTTTATCTACTTTTTAATGCCTGACCGATTTAGTAATGGCAATACTGCCAATGATCGTATTGTAGGTTTAAAGGATCAAACTTTAAATAGGGATTCTATTTATCATCGACATGGTGGTGATTTACAAGGCGTGCAAAATCATTTGGATTATATGCAAAAAATGGGGGTTACTACATTATGGATGACGCCCGTGATTGAAAATGATATGCCTAATAGAACCGAGCATGGCTATGCTTTTACAGATCATTATACTATTGAAAAAAGATTTGGAGGTGATGCTGCTTATTTGCAATTAAGTGATGCTTTACATGCAAGAGGGATGAAATTAATACAGGACGCAGTGTATAACCATGTTGGTAGATTCCATTTTTTAGTACAGGATGCACCTGAAAAAGATTGGTTACACCAATGGCCTGAGTATACCCAAACCAATTATAAGGATCAAACTGTTTTTGATCCTTATCAATCAAAAAGGGATAGTAAAAGAATGGTGGATGGTTGGTTTACTACCGAGATGCCAGACATGAATCATCAAAATGAATTTGTTGCTAATTTCTTAATTCAACATGCGTTGTGGTCAGTGGAAACCTATGGTATTGATGCTTGGCGTATTGATACTTATATATACAATGATATGCCATTTATGAATCGTTGTAATAAAGCGTTACTGGATGAGTATCCTAAACTTAGTTCCTTTGGTGAATCTATGGTGTATGGAGTAGCCAATCAGGCATACTTTACAGAAAACAATATGGATATACCTTTTAAAAGTAATTTACAAGGGGCCGTTGATTTTCAAACTTTAAATTCTGGCATTGTGCCCGCATTGAATGAAAAATTCGGTTGGACAGATGGGGTAAATAAATTGTACAATACACTGAGTCTTGATTTTTTATACAAAGATGCTACAAGGAATGTTATTTTTTTGGACAACCATGATATGTCTCGTTCATTTTCAGTTTTTGGGGAAAGTATTCCAAAACAAAAAATGGCAATGGCATGGTTAATGACCTGTCGTGGCATACCACAGATGTATTATGGTACGGAAGTTTTAATGAAAGGAATATCAAATCCAGATGGTTGGGTGCGATTGGATTTGCCTGGTGGGTGGCAAGGGGATGCTAAAAGTGCATTTACGGAGCAAGGATTAACCGTTGAGGAAAAAGATATGTTACATTATACACAGTTATTAGGAAAATATCGACAGTCCTCTTCTGCCATTACCAAAGGCAAGTTGATGCAATATTTGCCAGATGATGGATTATATGTTTACTTTAGGTATTCCAATGACCAAACTATTATGTGTGTGATGAATACATCTGCAGAAAATAAAGAAGTGAACTTTTCAAATTTTTGGGAAAGGACTGCTGAATATAAAGGAGGCAAGGACATTATTGGTGGGTCGAATGTATCCAGTAAATTTAATGTGCCTGCACAAACATTCAAGTTGATTGAACTAACCAAATAAGCATGTCTAAATACGAAGAGATACATTTTGTAGATACAAAACAGCCCGTTTGGAACTATTCCCTTTTTTCAGAGGCGGCAATACAAAATTTTCAAAATGGCACCCATTATTCTTTGTATGAATTGTTTGGAAATAAACAAATCGAAGTAGCCAACACCAAAGGAACTTATTTTAGTGTTTGGGCACCCAATGCAACGGCGGTTTTTGTTGTAGGTAATTTTAATGATTGGGATAATCAAGCACATCCGTTAAAAGTTAGATTAGATCATTCTGGTATATGGGAAGGGTTTATTCCAAATGTATTACAAGGCGAGGTATACAAATATCATATACATGGCTTTAACGATGTAAAATTGGATAAGGCGGATCCATTTGCACACTATGCCGAATTAAGACCATTAACTGCTTCAATTACTTGGCAAACAAAATATGATTGGAAGGATTCGGCATGGATGGAAAAACGTAAAGTATCCAATCAAATTAATCAGCCTTATTCTGTTTATGAAGTGCATTTAGCGAGTTGGATGCGCCCCAATAAAAATGATGAACAATCTTACAATTCTTATCTTCAATTAATTTCTTTATTGGTTCCTTATGTCAAAGAAATGGGTTTCACGCATGTAGAATTTATGCCAGTGATGGAACATCCTTTTGATGGCAGTTGGGGATATCAAGGCACAGGATTTTTTGCGCCTACTTCTAGGTTTGGCAATCCACAACAATTTGCCGCATTAGTGGAAGCCTTTCATGCAGAAAATATTGGGGTTATTTTAGATTGGGTGCCGTCTCATTTTCCTTATGATGCACATGGTTTGTATATGTTTGATGGTGCGAATACCTATGAATATGCAGATATGCGAAAAGGATTTCATCCTGATTGGAATTCTTATATTTTTAATTATAAAAGAGGGGAAGTAAAATCATTTTTAATAAGTAGTGCACGATTTTGGTGCGATCAATTTCATATTGACGGACTCAGGGTTGATGCAGTAAGCTCCATGTTGCGATTGGATTATAGTAGGGAGGAAGGACAGTGGGATCCGAATGAGTTTGGCGGTAACGGGAATATTGAAGCCATCGCATTTATTAAGGATTTAAATGAAACCTTATATCGTGATTTTCCAGCTATTCAAACCATTGCAGAGGAAGCTTCGGATTGGCCTGGAATATGTAAGCCTACATTTATGGGTGGCTTGGGCTTCGGAATGAAATGGATGATGGGATGGATGCATGACACTTTGAATTATTTTAAATTAGATCCTATTATGCGATCTGGCGCTCAGGATAAATTTTCATTTTCCATGATGTATTATTATGACGAACATTTCATGTTGCCTTTGAGTCATGATGAAGTGGTACACGGAAAGAGCCCTATGATTTTTAAAATGCCAGGAGATGAATGGCAAAAATTTGCAAACTTAAGATTACTATATGCCTATATGTTTTTGCATCCAGGTGCAAAGTTATTATTCATGGGCAATGAATTTGCGGCTACTAGTGAATGGAATTTTACGACTGAATTACAATGGGAGTTATTGCAATTTCCATCACACCTAGGCATGAAAAATTGTGTGCAACAATTAAATCATTTGTATAAAAGTCATCCTGCTTTGTATGAGTTGCAATTTGATCCTACTGGCTTTGAGTGGGTAGAAACCAATAAGCGATCGGAAGGGGTTTTGGCATTTATGCGAAAAGGGAAAGAAGCCTCGGAATCTATCTTGGTAGTTTTAAATATGACGCCAGTTTCTAGAACTGATTTTCCTATTCATGTTCTCGGAAAAAAAGTTTGGCGTCAAATATTTAACAGTGATGCAAAGGAATTTTGGGGTGTCGGCGATTTGTCTAACGATACCATTACCCCAAAATCAAATCCTGAAAATGAACAATGGGGTATACTATCTATTCAATTACCTGCATTAGCTGCCATCGTATTGAAATAAATACTTTTGTAATGGTATTGATTTCAATGCCTTATCAGGTATAATCACATATTTCATTGAGTTTTCCACAAAAATTTGTTTTAGGATAAAGTTCATAATTAGGTAACATTAAGCTGTGACCTTTGTATTATTAATCCAACTCGATAAAAACATTACCTTATGAAATCAAACAACAAAGCAATGTTATATGAAGCCGTTTCGGAATTCATACAATTGCACGCCTTTGATCATTTGTTAGACAATGAATTAGCGCAGTTAAAATCCTTAATTAATCAATGGTCGCAAGCTATTGATATTAATGAAATGAAAGAGCTTACCGAAAAACTGGTTCCTTTTTTAAGTAAAGCAAAATTTTTTGTAGAATCAATTTCGCCTGCAGCTATCCAATTATGGTTTTATGCATTGTCCTACAATGAAATTCCTATTGGAAATATGATGCAAGGTTTTAGTAATTCAAATGAATTAGCATAAAAACTATTTTATTGAATTAGTATAAAAGGTTTTAAAACAATAACGCCCACCGATATATCGATGGGCGTTATTGTTTATAGCGGACAATATATTTATTATAACAAACTTTTCTTTAATGCAGTTTTACCTTCTCCAATTTTAAAACCATTGTGGTATACTTCAACTTTGTATTCCCCTTCGGTGAATTTATTGGATTGTTTAAAATCGTAGCTCACAGGTAATGCAACATTTTGTTCATATACCACGGAAAGTTTATTTGCATAACTACGTGCGCCATCCTCTCTGGTATTAAAATTGCCGCCATCACCAATGGCTTTACCGTCTGGACCCGTAATACAAACATATAATTCCTGTGTTCCTGAAGGGGTGATTTTGTTTTTATCAATCATGAATGCCAAACGAATCAAGTTGGCTCTTTTAGCCGTTTCGGTAGCTCTTTCATTGCCATTGCTTTTAACACGAATGGCTTGGATCGTAAAAGTGGAAGCATGAAGGGTTGAACCAATGTCTTGAAGACGTTCTTTTTCCTTTTTGGTCGTATTTAGGTTGGAAGATAAGGTTGAATTTTGGGTGGTTAATTCCTGATTTTGGGCATTCAATTGCTTGTTTTCTTCTTGTGCTTTACCTAAGTCAGCTAGTAAGTTATTTACCTTGCCATTTAATTCTGAAATCATTGATTTAGCCTCGCCCAATTCCTTATCAGTCGCTTCTTTTTTCCTTAAAATGTTGCTTATGTTCATTTTAAGCTTTTGGATGGCTACTGCTTTTCCCTGTAATTCACCTTGTAAACCAGTATTTTCCTGGTTCAAAGAGTCCACTTTTGCAGAAGCAGCAATGAAGTCAGCTTGAATACTATTTTTTGTACTGTCTAAAACGGCTACCTCAGTGGTATAATTGGTAATAATTTCTGTTTTTGTGTTATTGGTATTAACAAAATAAATCCAAGAGCCAATTAAGGCGATTACTAATACGACAATAGAAATTTTACTTCCGTTATTACTTGTTTCGTTACTCATAAAATGATTATTTAATTGACCGCAAATGTAGAATAATAATAAACAATTTGTGGAATGTAATTACAAAAACTTGCTAATAGGTCGTTAAATTAATTTTATATTTGCTGATGCCCACTTCAAAAATTATTGCCAATTGGAAAAATAAGGTGTTTGATGCCGTTTATTGGCTCGAAGGGGAGGAGCCGTATTATATTGACCAAGTGGTCAATTATGCGGAACATCATTTACTTTCTGAGGCGGATCAATCCTTTAATTTGACTGTTTTTTATGGCAAGGATGCTGATTGGGCGCAGATTATTAATGCTTGTAAAAGATATCCAGTGAATGCGGAAAAGCAAGTAGTTATTTTAAAGGAAGCGCAGCACATGGGGCAAATTGAAAAATTAGAATCTTATGTAGAGAAGCCTTTGTCATCCACTATTTTAGTAATTGCCTACAAAGATAAAAATGTGGATGGTCGTAAAAGTTTTGGAAAATTACTCAAAACAAAATCCATTTTTATTGCGACTAAAAAAATGTATGACAATAAGTTACCTGAATGGGTGGGTGGTTTTGTATCAGAGAAGGGGTTTCAAATTTCAACCAAGGCCATTCAAATTATTGTAGATCATATTGGGAATGATATTAGTCGTATTCAAAATGAAATTGACAAGTTGGTGGTGAATTTAGGCGATCGAAAAAAGATCACAGAAGATGATATTGAAAAATACATTGGGATTAGTAAGGAATACAATGCATTTGAATTTCAGGATGCCATTGCGCAGCGAAATTTTTCAAAAGCAATTCGCATGATTCAATATTTTGAATCCAATAATAAAGCGGCACCTATTCAATTAATACTACCCACCCTGTATTCTTTTTTTAGTAAGCTGTATGCGGTGTATGGATTGGGGAGTAGGGATGAGAAAACAATTATGAGTGAAGTGGGTGCTAACTTTTTTTCAGTTAAAAATTTATTGATTGCTGCGCGTAACTATCCTGCGGGTAAAGTGCAACATATACTTATTCTTATACAGGAATATAACTTAAGGGTATTAGGGATTAATGATGCAGACAATACAGATGCAGACTTACTTAAGGAGTTGGTCGTAAAAATAATGGATCCTGCACTTATGGATATTGCAGTAAAATAGTCATTGCCGTTTGTTTATCTATATGCAACTGATTTTTTAGCGCATCTAGCCCACTAAATTTTTCTTCCCCTCTGATAAATTCATAAACAGATACCGTGATGGTATTTTCATAAATATCTGCATCAAAATTGAATATATGAACTTCAATTACTTTCTTTTGTCCATCTACGGTTGGGCGAATCCCAATATTCATCATCCCGTCATATACTTTTTCACCGAAACAATTACCATGCACTCGCACTGCGTATACCCCATTTGCAGGTATTAATTTTTCTTCATTTAAAATACGCAAATTTGCGGTAGGATAACCAATGGTGCGACCAATTTGATTTCCTCTTACAATGAATCCATCAAAATAGTATGGATAGCCTAATAGTTGGTTTGCTTTGGTGATATTTTGTTCAAGTAGATAATTTCTAATCAGGGTGGAACTTATAATTTCACCATTCACTAACTGCTCATTGATTTCTTCCACATTAAAATGATGTGTTTTACCAAGGGATTCTAATAATTCAAAATTCCCCATCCTGCCTTTACCAAAATGATGATCATACCCAACAATAATGGTATGGGGATGAAAATGGGCGACTAAAAAATCTTGGACATATTCCCCAGCGGTTAAATTGGAAAATAGATAATCAAAATTGATGACCACCAAGTGGTCTATATTCGCTTTTTCAAGTAGTTGAATGCGTTCGTCTAAGCAAGTGAGTTGTTTAATTTCACCTGGGATTGAGGAGATAATTTTACGGGGGTGTGGATGAAATGTAATAATCACGCTTTCGCCTGCCACTTGTTGGGCAATTTCCTTGATTCTTTTAATAATTTGGAGGTGTCCAGTATGAACGCCATCGAAAGCCCCTGTTGTAATAACAGCGTTTTTAAAAGAGGGTAATTGTTTTAAATCGTAATGAACCTTCATCTATTATTGCTAAATATGGCACAAATGTAAAACAATTGTACCTTTATGCCATAAACCAATTTTCATCAATGTCATTGTATGCCCAACGCGGAGTTTCCGCTCAAAAGGAAGAAGTTCATGCAGCTATCCAACATTTAGACCAGGGGTTGTATCCAAACGCATTTTGCAAGTTGTATGCCGACTATTTGGGGGGCCAATCTGATTATATCAATATCATGCATGCGGATGGCGCAGGAACCAAAAGTATCTTGGCATATATCTATTGGAAGGAAACGGGAGATGCAAGTGTTTGGAAGGGCATAGCGCAGGATGCAATTGCTATGAATTTAGATGATTTATTATGTGTGGGTATTTATGATCAAATATTATTTTCGTCTACCATTGATCGTAATAAATTAGTGATTACGGGTGAGGTGTTAAGTGTTTTAATTAATGCTACACAGGACTTTTTTACTACTTTAAAAAACTTTGGGGTAAATATTGAATTTTTAGGAGGTGAAACTGCGGATGTAGGAGATGTGGTAAGAACTATTGCGGTGAATGGAACCATGACGGCAAGATGGCCTAAATCAAAATTAATTACCAACGATTTAATTGCGCCAGGTCAAGTGATTGTTGGGTTTTCAAGTCATGGAAAAGCAAGTTATGAAAC
This sequence comes from Sediminibacterium sp., assembly GCA_030832695.1. The sequence goes on from JAURIP010000001.1 coordinate 20,964, forward strand.
TGATTATAATAGCGGCTTAGGAAGTAATGGTTTAACAAGTGCACGGCATGATGTTTTAAGTAAAGAATATGCAACAAAGTATCCGGAAACTTTTGAGCCAAACCTGAATAATCAAGTGGTGTATATTGGAAAGAATAAAGTAACAGATATGTTGGAAATTCCGGGCTTTGGTTTGGTATCTGTTGGAAAATTATTGTTAAGTCCAACGCGTACTTATGCTCCGCTGGTAAAAGCAATTTTAACGAAACATTTTGACGTGGTTAAAGGCATGATTCATTGTAGCGGTGGAGGGCAAACAAAGTGTATGAAATACTTGCCAGGGAACATGCGTATCGTAAAGGATAACTTAATGGATCCGCCACCGATTTTTAAGTTAATTCAGGAAAATTCCGGGGCAAATACCAAAGAAATGTATCAGGTATTTAATATGGGTCACCGATTGGAAATTTTCACTGATTCGGAATCTGCAGCTGCATTAATTGAAATAGCAAAAACCTTTAATATTGAAGCGCAAGTGATTGGTCGTGTGGAAGCAGCAACAAGCAAAGAGTTGATTTTGGAAGGAAGTTTTGGAAAGGAAGTATTTAGCTATTAATTTTATATAAATCCAATAAATTTAATTTAAAAGTTAAAGGCATCAATTATCATAAACAAATTAGTACATCATGAGTGAAATTGTAGTTCAGTTGGAACATGTGAATATTTATCAAAGTGGTAATTTGATTTTGCAAGAAGTAAATTTTGAAGTGCAAAAGGGGGAATTTGTTTATTTGGTGGGTAAAACCGGCACCGGGAAAAGTAGTTTACTTAAAACTTTATATGGTGAAATAACGCTTACCGAAGGGAATGGTAAAGTGGTTGGATTTGATTTAAAGGAAATGGATTGGAAAAAACTCCCATTTTTAAGAAGAAATCTAGGAATCGTTTTTCAAGATTTTCAATTATTGACGGATCGCAATGTGCATGAAAATTTGAGATTTGTTTTAAAGGCCACCGGATGGCAGGATGAGCAATTGATTAACCAAAAGATTAATGATGTACTAGCCAAGGTTGGGCTTCAAAATAAAGGCTTTAAAATGACTTTTGAGATGAGTGGGGGCGAACAGCAAAGGGTGGACATTGCAAGAGCCTTGCTTAATTCTCCTAAATTAATACTGGCAGATGAGCCAACGGGCAGTTTAGACCCGGAAACCAGTGATGAAATCATGCAGATTTTGTTCCAAATTGCCAAGGAAGATGGCACGGCGATTGTGATGGCTACCCACGATTTTATGGTCGTGAATAAGTTTCCTTCCCGCACCCTGACAACCGAGGGAGGCAGGCTGGTTGTAAAGGCTTAAATTTTCTCCACTAATTGTACACAAAACCCCCTTTTTGACTTGAATTCTTGACTCTTTTTCTTATGTTCGCAGACATAAAAAAGTAGAAAACAAGTGAGACTAAAGTCATTAGAAATCAAGGGGTTCAAGAGCTTTGCTGACAAAACAATTGTAAGTTTTGA
>JAURIP010000069.1 GCA_030832695.1 Sediminibacterium sp.
TGCAAATCTTCATATGGCAAAGGTCGGTTTTTAACAGAAATAACCTCGCTTTTTTTGTACTTTCGAGGATGCGTTTCCTAATTTTTATCTTATTTATCCTAATTGTTGGCACTAGTTCCTGTGGGCGAATGCAAAATAACCCTGCGCAAAATGCCCCGGAAATTATTTTGTCGATGGAAAGACTGGATCAGGTATTGTTTAACATGGATACCCTTCATTTGAAGGATAGCCTATTGAAAATGAATACCCGGTATCCGTTTATAAGTGAAGTATTGTTGCAGCAAATGTTGGCGATTGATTCCGGGAATAGTGAAGCAGCGTTACTTTCATTTTTAAATGCGTATCGACCCATTTTTGAAGCTGTGCAAAAAATTAATGCACCTGCAAGCGCACATCCACAATTACAAGCCCTTTTTAAATACCTACACTATTATTTTCCAGCCTACCCATTGCCAAAAAAAATTATTTATTTTATTGGGCCTATAGATGGTTTTGGGAACTCAATTGGTTCGGATTATATGGCTGTTGGATTACAAATGTTCTTGGGGGATACTTCAACCTGGTATCAATCGGAACAATTTCAAAAATACTTTCCATCTTATATCAGTCGCAATTTCACAACCCGATTTATTCCCATTACTGCAGCAAAAAATTTAATACAGGATATGGCACCGAATAGTAGGGTAACGCGTGGCTTGATCATTGAAATGATTGAAATGGGAAAAAGGCAATATATTTTAAAGAAACTATTACCTGCATCTAATGATGCTGATTTATTCGGATATAGTGAATCACAATATGCGGCTACGATGAAAGCAGAACAAGATATTTGGAGCTATTTATTAAAAATGAATTTGATTTATTCCAAGGATCCTAAAGTGGCAAGGCAGCTATTAAGCGAAGGGCCTTTTAGTATTTATTTTGGGAACGAAATTCCTGGAAATGTTGGTGTTTTTATAGGCTATCAAATAGTAAAATCATGGATGGAGCAACAATCTCAACTAGATCAATCAAATTTAGTAGCGTTGTTACAAATGCCGGCAGAAAAAATATTTACCGAAAGTAAATACAAACCTTAAAATAGTAATAAATGCTAGTTGAACAACTAGTTTAGTTTGACTGGGGCCACCATTTTAAATGATGGAATATTAACATGAATAAGCTCCTTCGTGTCGATGTTTTCCATGGTATAGTGTCCTTGCATTTTTCCTAACTCACTTTTTAAATGACAGCCACTTACATATTGGTAATTTTGACCTGGCATGATTAAGGGTTGAACACCAACTACGCCTTCGCCTTCTACTACACGAAATTCACTATTGCTATCATACACTTCCCAATAGCGCTTTAATAATTTTACAGGAAATGAATTGTGGTTTTCAATCGTAATACGATACGCAAACATGTACTCGTTTTGCAAAGGATTACTATAATCTTTTTGGTAAAAAGTTTCGATACTTACCTCTATGCCTTCTGAAATTTTAGAGACCATATTATGTCGTTTCCTCAAATAACCTGCAGAGAATACTGCGTAGTAAAAATAGCGTAAAATGGGTCGGATTTTACAAAATAAGAAGCAATTTTTTTTTAAACAACAGCTAAGTCGCGTAACTTTGCGCCATCGAATCAGTTAGGAAGGGTTTTTGCCTAAAATTTTCGCTAAAAAATACGAATCAAATGAAAATAGCTGTTGCAAAAGGGGATGGAATTGGACCAGAAATAATGGAAGTGGTTATTGCTATTTTTAATGCTGCTAAAGTGCCCATGGAGTATGAGATGGTAGATATGGGTAAGTGGGTTTTTGACAAAGGATTTAGTAATGGCATGACGCCCGAAGCCAAGCAAACCATTGAAGATTTAGGTATATTATTTAAAGGCCCGATGGAAACCCCTAAGGGTAAGGGCGTAAAAAGTGTGAATGTAACTGCAAGAAAAACCTGGAATACTTACGCAAACGATCGAAAATTTCAAACATTAAGTGGGGTAGATACCGTTTTTAGTAAAGCAGGAATTCCAATTGACCTCACCATTGTAAGAGAAAATATTGAAGATACCTATGGTGGAATTGAGCATATGTTAACGCAAGATGTGGCATTGGGTCGCAGGTTTATAACACGTCCAGGTAGCGAGCAAGTAATTCGTTATGCATTTGAAATGGCCAAGAAAAAAGGTGCACGTCGTATTACTTGTGGTCACAAGGCCAATATTATGAAATTAACAGATGGTTTATTTCTTGAAGTTTTTAAAGAAGTAGCCAAAGAATATCCTGAATTAAAATCGGATGATGTGATAGTGGATGACCTATGTATGAAATTAGTGAGCCGTCCTGATTTGTTTGATTTAATTGTATTAACCAATTTACAAGGAGATATAGTGAGTGACTTGTGCGCTGGATTGGTGGGTGGACTTGGTTTTGCACCCTCTGCAAATATTGGGGATCATATTTCAATTTTTGAAGCAGTACACGGCACTGCACCAGATATCGCAGGAAAAAATATTGCAAATCCAACTTCATTATTATTAAGTGGTTTAAGCATGCTTCGCCATTTAGGTTTAATGGAGCAAGCGGTGGTTATTGAAAATGCATTATTATATACTTTGGAATCAGGCGTGCATACAGGAGATTTTGGCGATAAAAATATTCCTTCCGTAAATACCACTGTATTTGCGCAAGCGATTATTGATAATTTTGGCAAACAACCAAAACACAGTCCTAAACCTTTCTTGCCTAATTTTTATGTTACACCTACTAATTTTAAATTGGAACATAATCCAATGTTGCAAAGTGATTTAAGAGATCAACATAAAATTGTTGGGGTTGATTTTTTTATAGAAAGTGCGGATCAACCAAAAGTAATTGCGGATAAATGTTTGACACATGCAAGCGAAAGTCTTAAGTTGGTCACCATTACTAATCGCGGCACGCAGGTATGGCCATCAGGTTCGGTTTTCACCAATTTGGTGAATCAATTTTATTGCCGTTTTGAAACCGTAAATGAAGCGCCACTATCGCAGGATCAGGTCATTGATTTGTACCGATCTTTGGCCAAGGATTTTAAAATTTGTTCCTTAGAAGTCCTTAATATGTGGGCCGATAAAAAAGCATATGGTTTGGCCCAAGGCCAGTAGTTAGGCATGATTTAAAGCTTTCGGCTTTAAATTGTTTGTTTTTACTATAAATTTCCCTTTCCGGCTTGAAAAAAACCATTTTTAGTGTAATTTTACCACTCATTTACAAAATAGTCTTTTACCTATGGCTGAAGTTATCTTAATGCCCCGTTTGAGTGATACAATGACTGAAGGAGTTATTGCTGCATGGCATAAAAAAGTGGGGGATACTGTTAAAAAAGGAGATTTATTAGCCGAAATAGAAACGGATAAAGCAACCATGGAATTGGAGAGCTATCAACAAGGTGTTTTATTACATATAGGCACACCTCGTGGTGGTAAATTGCAAGTCAATGATTTATTAGCCATTATTGGAACCGCTGGTGAAGATGTTTCTGCTTTAGTAGCACAAAACACCAACACAGGTTCTGAAACAAAAGCTGCCCCTGAAAATGTAAAAGTGGAAACACCTGCTGCTATAGCTGTAAGTTCAGATAATACTGATTTTAGTAAGATGGATGAAGTGGTTTTAATGCCACGATTAAGTGATACGATGACGGAGGGTGTAATTGCAGGATGGCAAAAAAAGGTAGGAGATGCCGTAAAGAAAGGAGAAATTTTAGCGGACATTGAAACGGATAAAGCAACCATGGAATTAGAATCCTATAAAGATGGGATTTTATTATATCAAGGTGCCAACGCGGGAGAGAAAATTTTAGTGAATCAATTGTTGTGTATCATCGGACAACCTGGATTGGATATTGATGCGATTGTAAAATCGGTCAAAAGTGCATCTGATAGTCCTGCAGCTTCAGCGCCCGTTGCACAAGAATCAAAAGCGATAGCAACACCAGCATCAACTGCAGTTCCTGTAGTAGCAGCGCCAGTTGCACCAGCAGCTTCGGTGGTGAATGAAGGACGAATTTTTGCTTCACCACTTGCTAAAAAAATAGCAAAAGAAAAAGGGGTGGATTTAAAATATGTAAAAGGATCAGGGGAGCATGGAAGAATTACTAAAACTGATTTAGATAATTATACACCAGCGAGTGCAAGTAATTATACCGCATCGGCGCCTGTTGGGCAAGTAAGTTTTATTGATACGCCAGTATCACAAATGCGCAAAGTAATTGCGAAGCGTTTAAGCGAAAGTTTATTTACAGCACCTCATTTTTATTTGACGATGAAAATAAATATGGATGCAGTAGTGGAGGCACGTGCGATGGTGAATGAAACTTCTCCGGTTAAAATAAGCTTTAATGATTTTATCGTTAAAGCAGTAGCGCTTTCCTTAAAGCAACATCCTAAAGTAAATAGCAGTTGGTTGGGCGATGTTATTCGCACGAATCATCATGTAAATATTGGTATTGCAGTAGCAGTAGAAGAAGGTTTGTTGGTTCCTGTACTTCGTTTTGCTGATGGTTTAAGCTTATCGCAGATCAGTATTTCTGTTAAGGAGTTTGCGAAAAAAGCAAAAGATAAAAAATTACAACCAGCCGATTGGGAAGGAAGTACTTTCACTATTTCTAATTTAGGTATGTTTGGTATAGATCAATTCACGGCAATCATTAATACACCAGACGCTTGTATTTTAGCAGTGGGTGGTATTGCACAAGAGCCTATTGTTAAAAATGGTCAAATTGTACCTGGAAATGTTATGAATGTAAGCTTAAGCTGTGATCACCGCGTAGTGGATGGCGCAACAGGGTCTACATTCTTACAAACATTAAAAAGTTATTTAGAAGCACCCATTAAAATGTTTATTTAAAATAGCTGAGCAAGTATTAGCACTAAAAATTTATTTAAAGGCTTCGTTATTCTAAAAGTAACGGAGTCTTTTTGTTTAAATTAAAAATTTATTGAATGAAAAAATTATTAAATGTTTTAAATGATTTCGAAAAGCAGGCGCCGCTTTATTTAACGAGTAATAAAATCGTATCTGAAGCAAATATTGGATGGCATATCATCCATAGCTGCTTGGTGATTACTTCAATTACAGATGCGATCATGAAATCGGATCTTTCGCTTTATAAAAAGAAGTTTAGTTGGAAAGCATTTTTTGTGTTGCTTTTTAATAAAATTCCAAGAGGTAAAGCAAAAGCACCCTCATTCACCCAACCTGCTAACGAAGTTTCTATGGACATGATATTTCAGCATATTGCAAAAGCGCGCAATAGTGCTGAATTGCTTTTAACGGTGAATAAAAATAAATATTTTACACATCCTATATTTGGAGACTTACAATTGCCAACTGCGATTAAATTTTTATACGTACACAGCTATCATCACGAAAAAATAATAAGAGATATTTTACAATAAGATGGTTAAAAAAATCCCCTCCTGATGTATCGGGAGGGGATTTTAGGTTGAGGCTTTATTAATCACATATTAGTCCAAATCGCAACCAATAGGAGCGCCAGGAGCCATAGCTAATGGTTTTGGCAGACTTACTTTATCTGGACTCTTTATACTTTCTATCGCATATTGATAATGAGCACTATGTATTGGATCGGATTTGGATAATGCTTCTAGCTTAGCTTTTAATTGCTTTATTCTTTGTTGTGTTATAATGCGCACTTCATAATTAGCATCTGTACTTTGACTTACGCCAATCAACCAATGAAGTGTTTGTTGTTGTGTTTGTTGTTGAATACTACCAGCCAAGCCATTGGGTATTTTAGTATACCAGGTATTTTCGAGAATTTGATCAAGTACGTCGTCCCAACCTATCACACCTGCCCTTGCTTTATTTTGCACTAAACGATTAGCGCGCTCTACATTAAATAAAAATCCTAATTGAAAATCAGCCAATGCTTCAGCTGCACTTAATGCATCAAAGCTCATGCCAGTTCTTTTTTCAAAAAGTTCACCAACACCGTAAAATAAAGGAGGGCGTGGGGGAATCAATTGTAAAATGCTTTCAGGAAGGGTTAAAGTTTCTGCGCTCAAACATTTAAGTGCTGCTTTCAAAGCATTTTTTTGTAATTCATTGGATAAAATGGTTGGTTTTATTTGATTTGCATCTCCACGAACGCTATAGGTATAGTTTATGCCACCTATTACTTTAGTTACTGCTTCATATTGGTAACGGTGGTAATTATACAAGGGAACTAATACATCTTCCAATTTTGATAATGGGGTGCCGTTTGGAATAGCTTGTTCACCAAATTGGCTCATTGCTTTTTTTCTGACTTCAATCACTCGATTCAATCCAACAACTGGATCTGCTTGGTTATCCCATAAATGAGCATTCGGGTGAAATCCACTTGCCGATCTCGCATCTGCATCCGCAATAAATTGCAAACCATTTTTTGAGTTCTCAATCAGTAAATTTTGCAATGCTTTACTTTCATCTATGGATTTGTCAAAATCTTGATAGCCATAGGTAATAGCACGTTTATCCCATTCGCCAATTTCATTGGTATAGATATCTGAAAAATCAATGGCTCCTTTGTCATTCACAAATACATTAGGATGTGGGTAATCCATCACTGATGCGCGATTATTATAACTTGATGCATAGTTATGTTGTAGTCCTAAGGTGTGACCCACTTCGTGCGCAGCCAATTGTCTTAATCTGTGTATTGCTGCAGTGCGCATTTTATCAGTCACGGGCTGTCCATTGATATAAGGAGACAATAATGCAGTAAATATTAAATAATCCTGTCTAACTCTAAGTGAGCCTAAAGTTACTTGGCCTTTTATAATTTCACCTGTTCTAGGATCGGTGATTGTGGCGCCATAACTCCAACCGCGCGTAGATCGGTGTACCCAATTAATCATATTGTAACGAATATCCATTGGGTCGGCACTGTCAGGTAGGATTTGTACTTGAAATGCATTTTTATAACCAGCTGCCTCGTAAGCTTGGTTCCACCATCTTGCACCTTCTAATAATGCAGTACGGATAGGTTCGGGTGTGCCATTATCTAAGTAATATATAATTGGTTTTACGGCTTCGCTCATCGCAGCATTTGGAGTCATTTTATTTAAGCGGTGTCTACTGATAAACATTTTTTGAATGGGTTCGCTAATGTCACTACCATAATCAAAATAAGTAATTCCAAAATAGCCACTTCTAATATCATACAGTCTTGGCTTATATTTATTATCGGGTAATGCAACAAAGCTGTGGTGCATTCTTAATGTAATTGCTTCAGTGGAAGGTGCAACTGCTTGTACAAATCTTCCCGCATCAGAACCACCTATAAAAGTGAGCGATGCTTCAAACTCGGAATTATTTGGAAAGTTTTTTGTATTATTAATATAGATAGCAGAGCGGCCTTCACTCAAGGTATACGTACCTTGTTTCATTTTTCTAATTTTATCGGCAGCATTATGCGCGTCTCTTAAAAAGAAAGATGTTGCATCTACTAA
>JAURIP010000063.1 GCA_030832695.1 Sediminibacterium sp.
AGCATTAGCTATGACAGTGGATTGTAATAGTAAATATGTATATGCCAATCCTGAACGTGGTGCAATGATTGCAGTAGCTGAGGCTGCACGTAATATTGTATGCTCTGGTGGTGAACCCATTGGCGTAACCAACTGTTTGAATTTTGGTAACCCTTATGATCCTGAAGTATATTATCAGTTTGTAAAATCGGTAGAAGGGATGGGGGCTGCATGTCGTAAATTTAATACGCCCGTTACTGGTGGTAACGTAAGTTTTTATAATCAAAATCCGGATGGTCCTGTATTTCCAACACCCACCATTGGTATGGTAGGTATTGTGGAGGATATGAAAAATAGAATGACCTTGGATTTTAAAAAAGAAGGGGATCTTATTGTTTTATTGGGTACCCAAAGAAATGATATTGGTTCCTCTGAATATCTAAATAAAATCAGAGGGATTGAATTTTCTCAGGCCCCTTATTTTGATTTGGAAGAAGAATATAATTTGCAACAATTCGTTGCGGGATTAATTAAAGCAGGTAATATAAAAAGTGCCCACGATATAAGTGAAGGTGGTTTAATTGTTACTTTATTAGAATCAGCATTTACGAACAACAAAGGATTTGAGGTAAACGCAGTAGGAGCTGCATTAAGAACAGATGCCTATTGGATGGGCGAGGCGCAAAGCAGGGTGGTGGTTTCATGTGATGCAGCAACTGTTGCAACCATTGAAGCTGCTGCAGCAAAATTTGGAATTGCGGTATCGGTCCTAGGTAAAGTAAATGCAAGTGATGTAGTGGTGAATGGAGAAAATTGGGGCAGTATTATAGATTGGAAAAATAATTATGATACTGCCATAGAAAAACAATTAGCTAAATAAATTCAATCCATGTCAAAACAACCCACTTTAGTTGTTACAGGTACAGCTGGATTTATTGGTTCCGTTTTTGTTCAATATTTAAATGAACAAGGATTTAATCAATTAATATTAGTGGATGATTTTGGCGTGGAAGCAAAAAGAAATAATTGGGAACAAAAGCAATTTTTAAAAGTAATTGAGCGACAAGCTTTTTTAGAGCAACTTCCTCTATTGGATTACACTATCGATGCTATCATACATTTAGGTGCCAGAACAGATACCACTGAATTTGATTACGCAGTGCATGAGGAATTGAATGTGAAATATTCTAAAGCATTGTGGTTGTATGCTACTGAAAAACAAATTCCATTTATTTACGCGTCCTCTGCAGCTACTTATGGAAGTGGAGATCAAGGGTATGACGATAGCCATACTATTTTGGATCAATTGGTTCCTTTGAATCCTTATGGGGTTAGTAAAAATGAGTTTGATAAATGGGCGATTGCGCAAACCAATCAACCACCTGTTTGGACGGGTTTAAAATTCTTTAATGTGTATGGTCCAAATGAAGGACATAAGGGCCGTATGGCAAGTGTTATTTTTCATGCGTTCAATCAAATCAAAGCAACTGGCTTAGTCAAATTATTTAAAAGTCACCGACCTGATTTTAAAGATGGCGAACAATTACGTGACTTTGTATATGTGAAAGATGTCGTTAAAGTAATTGGTTGGATGTTACATGAAATGTTTGCGCAACATTGGAGCAAAGAAAAAAATGGTTTGTATAATTTAGGTACTGGTACCGCGCGTAGTTTTTATGATTTGGCTGCCAATACTTTTACTGCACAAGGGTTACAACCCAATATTGAATTCATTGATATGCCAATGGATATCAGAGACAAATACCAATACTTTACCGAAGCCAATATGAATAAGCTTCGAGCCGCTGGATATACCGCGCCTTTTTCAAGTTTGGAAGAAGGGGTTGGGGATTATGTTGCCAATTATCTTGTTAAAAAGCAATTGTATTAGTTAAATACAATTTTGTTTCAAAAAAAAGAGAAAGAAATACTATTCTGAGCGAACATTTGAGCTTGCGATTGAGAGACGAAGAATATTGTATTTTTTCTCTTTTTTGTTATCAAAAATAAGCTAGTGTGCTTTTAAAAATGCAATCGCTTTCGCATAAGCATCTTCAGTAGCAGCAGCATTAAAACTTGGATTGCTTGGATTCGCAAAACCATGACCTGCTTCATATCTATTCACGGATAAATTTTTACCCGCTTCTTTCATATTTTTTTCAAAATCATTCACCATGCTTGGCGAAGGGCTTTGGTCTTTATTTCCAAAAAATCCGATGATATCACATTGGATGGATTTTAATTTATCCATATTCGTTTCAGGACGACCATAATACATCACCGATCCTTTTGCTTGCGGCCCAGCAAGGATGGCAGTTTGTAAACTCCACATACCGCCAAAACACCAACCCACACTATAGATGGCAGCTTTACTACCGGCATACTTAATGGCACCTTGCATAATAGCAGTCATTCTTTCCATATTGGCACCACGCATTAATTTCATCGCACTATCTGGCGTAGCGGCCACTTTGCCGTCATACATGTCCAAGGCAATTACGTTTACATTACCTAGGTCGGTATAATATTTATCTGATTCCATTTTCACATTGTCATTCAAACCCCACCACTCCTGTATCACAATTAAATATTTGTTGGTTTTCTTTTTAGCAGGAATAAAATAGGCGTATGCTTGTTTGCCATCGGCTGCTTCAAATGCAATCAATTTACCCAACAAATTTTCTGGATTTACCACCAAAGGGTTCGGGTGCATCGCCGCGAAAGCGGGGGTGCTGGCCTCCAGTTGATAAGCTTGTTGCGTTTCCATATTGAGGCATTCAATGACCTCTTTTTTATCGATTGTAGGATGTTGGTTTTTGGACCATTGCCAGCTTAACAAACTAGCCGCAAACAGCAGGGCCAAAGTGGAATAAATTAGATTTTTCATTTTATTTTAGTTGTTTTTATTAAAGATGTTCACTTTTAAATAACAGTTATAAACATTTTTTGTTGGGCGTGTAGGATCATTTTTTTCCACCCCTTTTTTGATGTAGGTTTGTATGACCTCTAAGAATTTTTCCAAATAAAGATAGGTCCTAAAAAGTAAATTAACCATTTTGAGACTGGTTTATACACAATAGTATTTTGCTATTGGGTGTATGCTATTTTCAAAAAAGAAGCAAAAATAATATGGCAAAGTATGTATTTGTAACAGGCGGTGTAACTAGTAGTTTGGGGAAGGGCATCATTGCCGCTTCTTTGGCTAAATTATTGCAAGCCAGGGGGATTACTGCAACTATTCAAAAGTTTGATCCCTACATTAATGTGGATCCAGGTACATTGAATCCCTATGAGCATGGCGAGTGTTATGTTACAGAAGATGGTGCTGAAACCGATTTAGATTTAGGACATTACGAGCGTTTTTTAAGTAGTCCAACTTCCCAAGCAAATAATGTGACCACAGGCCGTATTTATCAAACAGTGATCAATAAAGAAAGAGCAGGTGAATTTTTAGGAAAAACAGTACAGGTAGTTCCACATATTACGGATGAAATAAAGCGTCGCATGTTGTTGTTAGGCCAGGATGCAAAATTTGATGTGGTGATCACTGAAATTGGTGGAACCGTAGGTGATATCGAAAGCACTCCTTTTATTGAGACGGTGCGTCAAATTCAATGGGAGTTACCTGAAGATGATGTCATGGTGGTGCATTTAACTTTAATCCCTTATTTAAATGCGGCCAAGGAATTAAAAACAAAACCTACGCAACATAGTGTTAGAATGTTGAGTGAAACAGGCGTACATCCAGATGTAATTGTTTGTAGAACGGAACATCCTTTGAATGAGGAGATTAAAAACAAAATTGCATTATTCTGTAACGTTAAAGCGGGAAATGTAATTGAGTCATTAGACGCGAGCACTATTTATGAAGTTCCCTTATTAATGTTAAAAGAAAAATTGGATTTAATTGTATTGAAAAAATTAAATATTCAAAATTCCAAGGAGCCTGATTTAGCTAAATGGAATATTTTTTTAGATAAATTGAAGCATCCAAAAGCAACTGTAAATATTGGACTAATTGGAAAATATATTGAACTACAGGATGCCTATAAGTCAATACTAGAAAGCTTTATACATGCAGGTGCGATGAATGAAGTGAAAGTAAATGTAGTAAATGTGCATAGTGAAAATATCACTGCTGAAAATGCCCAGTCCCAATTGTCTGGATTGGATGGCTTATTGGTTGCTCCTGGCTTTGGTAACAGGGGGATTGAAGGAAAAATTATTGCGGTTCAATATGCGCGTGAAAATAAATTACCCTTCTTTGGCATTTGTTTAGGAATGCAAATGGCGGTAATTGAATTTGCACGTAATATTTTAGGATATGCAGGAGCGCATTCAGTTGAAATGGATCCGCTTTCAAAATTTCCAGTCATTAATATGATGGAGGAGCAAAAGCGAATTACTATGATGGGCGGCACGATGCGTTTAGGTGCTTACCCTTGCACCATTACAAAAGATACTTTGGCCTATAAAATTTATGGCACTACTGAAATAAGTGAACGTCATCGTCATCGTTATGAGTTTAACAATGATTATATAAAAGCATTTCAGGATGCCGGTATGGTGACGAGTGGAGTGAATCCAGCTACTGGTTTAGTTGAAATTATCGAACTACCCAATCATCCATTTTTTATTGGGGTACAATACCACCCAGAGTTAAAAAGTACGGTGGAGCATCCAGCGCCATTATTTGTACATTTTATTGCTGCAGCTAAAGCCCAAGCAAAAAAGTAATTGCTAGCTTGTTATATTGCTAACATTTGTTAGCTTTGAGGTATGAATAATATTCGTATCCTCACTTCCACTAGTTTATTTGATGGTCATGATGCATCTATTAATATTATGCGTCGTGTTTTGCAAGAACAGGGAGTTGAAATTATCCATTTTGGTCACAATCGATCGGCACTTGAAATAGCAACGGCTGCTATTGAGGAAGATGTGCAAGGAATCGCTATCACTTCTTACCAAGGAGGCCATGTTGAATTTTTCACCTATGTAAGAAAATTATTAAATGAAGCAGGGTATAAGCACATTGTCATTGTGGGCGGTGGCGGCGGTACTATCTTACCCAAAGAGGCAGCGGCATTAGAAAAAATTGGTATTACTAAAATTTATTTACCCCAGGATGGTTTGCAATTAGGTATTGAAGGAATGATTAAAGAGGTAGTTCAATTTTGTAATTATGAATTAAAAAGTTTTCCAAAAAATAAATTACCCAAATTAAATTTTTCAAAAAAAATTGATCCACGTTATTTAAGCAGGGCCATTACCTTATTGCAAAATGGGCCTATTAAAAAAATTGTAAAAAAGAGTAAAAAAAATATTCCCATCATCGGACTTACGGGCACTGGCGGTGCAGGAAAATCAACCGTTTGTGATCGCATCGTGCAATATTTTTTATTAGCCAATCCACAAAAAACCATTGCGGTCATTTCAGTGGATCCTACCAAACGAAAAACAGGAGGCGCTTTATTGGGTGATCGTATTCGTATGAATGCCATTAATCATCCCAATGTATATATGCGCTCCTTAGCTACTAGGTCGGATAAAAATTCGATTGCCAATTCAATGGATGCAGTCATTGAACTTTGTATCGCTGCAGGCTATGATAGTATCATTATTGAAACAGCAGGAGTGGGACAGAATGATGCTACGATTGTGGATTTTGTTAGCATTCCTATGTATGTAATGACGCCCGAGTTTGGCGCACCCACCCAATTGGAAAAAATCAATATGATTGATTATGCAAAAATTATTGCCATCAATAAATTTGATCGAACAGGTGGTTTGGATGCAGTGAGAGATGTGCGCAAACAATATCGTCGCTCCCATCACCAATGGTCTGGTGAAATAACTAGTATGCCCATTTTTGGAACCATTGCTTCTCATTTTAATGATCCTGGAATGCAAGCAATGTATAATTGTTTGGCAGCGGTGGTATTGGAAATACATCAACTAAAATGGCAGTCACTCCCATGGGAGCCGCTTTATAATGAAAATGTGGTAAAAGCGCCTACCATTCCAAATAAACGAAATAATTATTTAGGTGAAATTGTGGAAGTGGTTCAAAAAAATAATCAATGGATTGAAGATCAAAAAAATCTTGCTTCAAAATGGTATTGTTTCCAGCAAATATTAAAAGAGGATACACTACAAGCCGATAAAAAAATCCTTAAAGCAAATTCGATTATAGAACAAAATGTGGCACCTGAAGTCAAACAACTATTATCACAATGGCCCGAAAAGGAAGCTAGTTACCAGCAACCTTTTTTAGAAACAGAAATCAAGGGTAAAAAAGTAAAACATGCTTTAAGTTTTGAGACGCAATCAGGAACAGTTATCCAAAAAATACATTTGCCTAAGTTTAAGGATTGGGGCGATATTACTGAATGGCATTTGAAGGAAAACCTTCCTGGGTATTTCCCCTATACTTCCGGTGTATTTAAGTTAAAGCAAACAACAGAGGATCCGACCAGAATGTTTGCAGGCGAAGGCAGTCCTGAAAGAACCAATAGTCGTTTTCATTTTTTAAGCAAGGGGCAAAGTTCCATTCGACTTTCTACTGCATTTGATAGCGTTACTTTGTATGGACATGATCCAGAAAAAAGATTAGATGTTTTTGGAAAAATTGGGAATGCAGGCGTGAGTATAGCAAGTATTGATGATGCAAAAAAATTATATAGTGGTATTGACTTAAATAGCGCACGTACATCGGTGAGTATGACCATCAATGGCCCAGCGCCCATACTCATGGCCCAATTTTTTAACACGGCGATTGATCAAGCTTGCGAAAAGTATATTACAGCGAACAAATTATGGCCAACGGTTAATAAAAAAATAAAGCAAATTTTTAAAGGGGTTGCGGCACCCGCCTATTGTAATGTAAACAAATCATTAAATTTTAATGATTGGCATAATGGTTTGGGCTTAAAATTATTAGGCATTTCTGGCGATCAAGTATTGGCGCCTGCTGTTTATGACAGCATAAAAAAGGAAGTATTAAATAATATCAGAGGCACCTTACAAGCAGATATTTTAAAAGAAGATCAAGCCCAAAATACTTGTATTTTTTCAACTGATTTTGCATTAAGATTAATGGGTGATGTGCAAGCTTATTTTGCTGAAAATAAAATCAAACATTTTTACAGTATTTCCATATCTGGATACCATATAGCGGAAGCAGGGGCCAATCCAATTACACAGCTTGCATTTACTTTAGCCAATGGATTTACGTATGTTGAATATTTTATGAATCGGGGGATTGCGATTGATGATTTTATTCCCAATTTGAGTTTTTTCTTTAGCAATGGGATGGATCCAGAATATGCAGTTATTGGAAGGGTCGCAAGAAGAATTTGGGCCAATGCCATGAAACATAAATATCATGCAAATGAGCGTTCTCAAAAATTAAAATACCATATACAAACCAGTGGTCGAAGTTTACATGCGCAGGAAATTGATTTTAATGACATCAGAACCACGCTGCAAGCCTTGTACGCGATATATGATCAGTGCAATAGTTTACATACCAATGCGTATGATGAGGCAATTACAACACCCACTGAAGAAAGTGTTAGGCGCGCCCTAGCCATTCAATTAATTATTAATAAAGAATTAGGAACTACTAAGGTGGAAAATTTTCAACAAGGAAGTTTTTTAATTACAGCATTAACCGATTTGGTGGAGGAAGCGGTGATGCGCGAATTTGAACGAATAAATAATAGAGGGGGCGTGTTGGGTGCCATGGAAAGAATGTACCAACGTACTAAAATTCAGGAGGAGAGTTTGCTATATGAAACTAAAAAACATGCGGGTGAAATTCCAATTATTGGGGTTAATGCCTTTGTGAATCAGGAACAAAAACACAATGCCGATCAACAACCCATTTTCAGGTCCTCCACGGTTGAACAAAATGGGCAAATACAGCACGTGGACGCTTTTAAAAAAAGAAACCAATCTGTGTCCGAAATTCATTTAAAAAAGCTCCAAAAAGCAGCCATAAATAATGAAAATATTTTTACCCTATTAATGGAAGCC
>JAURIP010000291.1 GCA_030832695.1 Sediminibacterium sp.
GGGTTCGAGTCCCAGCCAGTTCACAAAGCTTGTCACGAAAGTGACAAGCTTTTTTTATGCGAGGCCGCGAAAAAAGCTTGCTTGATTGAGCGTATGAGCGTAAAAAAAGCCAACGAAACGCCAAGCGGTTCGTTGAAAAGCTTTGAGTAAGGACGCCATTCAGGGAAGTCGGCGGAACAAAGTGAAGCCGACAATCCAGAAACTAAAAACTCCGAAATCGTCAAGAAATCGGAGTTTTTTTATGCCCTTGTGGCACGCTTTTGTAGTCTTTTGTATTGGATTGTGTGTATGTGTTGGTGGAGCTATATTAAAAAACCTACTCATTACTATAAGATATAATTGATTCCTGTTTAAGCAGTAAAATATAATACATAAAAAAATATAAAAAGATAATAATTTTGAATGACGCTGCTTCGCTCAGGAATCCTGGAGTGGGTATTGTGAAATACGATTAGCTATTTTTAATATGGAATTATTTGATTCAACATTAAAGTAGATAATTTAAAATATTTTAAACATTGCCTTTATAGCTAAGTAATTGTATGGTTGCTTGTCTCTGGTATCACCAACGCTAGAACTGCTATAACTTACATTTAAATCTAATTTGCCCATTTTATAACCTATCTGTGGAGTAATTGCAAAGCCAGTCATAGCTTCTTGATCTGCTTCAAAAAAATTATCATCTTTTGATTTACCATACTTATAGGTACTTGTTCCAACACCTAGCCCTATAAAAAAATCATCTTTAAAGTATTTTACACCAAGTTGAACTGGAATATGACTAACTGAACCTATACCTTTATCGCCGAAGGAAACAAATCCAGTTTCAGCAAAAAAATTCAATTGGTTATCAATTTCTTTTTCAAACGTTAAAGTTGCTCCAAAACCAGTTGAATTCAAAATGCCTAAGGTACCAGTTGGAATTGCAATAACAGGAGCTAATGAGAATTGTTTTTCTTGAGCATTTGCTTTTGAAAAAAATAAAACTAACATCATTGTTGAAATAAACAGTATTTTCTCTTTCATGGTAAATATTTTAAAGTAATTTAATTCAATGAATATAATAAATATATATATTAATACCAAATTTTCAATAAATATTTAAGTAATATGTTTATACAAATATTTATTGAAAATCAAAAGATTATAGAGTTAAGTAGAAATGAAGAAATTCAGTAAGTTTTTATAATCAATAAGAAACAAAGAAGAAAGCACGATTTAGAGAAAGTATTTGATTTTCAAACACATCTACAAATCTATTTTGGGATTATAAACTGTGGCCTCCAAGCCTTTTTCATCGAAAATTACCCTAGAATTCGCTCTAATGTAGAAAATGAAACATTAGATATATGTGGCTCGTCTTTGGGTTAACAATCCCTACTTTTTCAAACATTTCCCAGTTACTTATGTTATTAATACTATGAAAGCAATCTACCTATTATCGGCTTTAGCCCTCATTTTTATTGTATTTCAATCCTTTAGAAGTTTTTCGGCTTCTAACATTGAAACCCAAAAATATAGGGTGGTTAAAAAGGAGGATGGTTTTGAAATACGATTTTACCCCAAAGCAACCTTTGCTACTATTCGCTCTTCTGGAGCAAACTATAAACAAGTAGCAAGCAGTGGATTTAGAAAGCTAGCAGGTTATATTTTTGGCGGTAATGACCAAAATAAAAGCATTGCCATGACCGCCCCCGTGAGAATGGAGATGAGCGAAAAAGGGTCGGCTATGAGTTTTGTAATGCCAGCACAATATGACATGGCCTCTCTGCCTAAACCAAAAGATGCCACTGTAGAAATTAAACAATCCGAACCTGTATATGTTGCAGTGATTGCCTTTGGAGGATATGCAAATGATGAAAAAATCAATGATTATACCAATAAATTAGTTGCCTTACTTGAAAAAAAGAAGATTAAAATCATAGGCCGCTTTAATTTCTTAGGCTATAATGCACCTTTCCAATTTATTGGACGTAAAAACGAAATCTCTATTCCAATTGAATGGAAAGAGTAATTAAATCATACTGTATGCTTAAGTCTCCTATTTTAACCATCATTATCCTACTGTTGTTTACGTCGGTTTTAAATGCTCAAAAACAAAGATTTATCATCCTAAGGCATGCAGAAAAAGACACGACAGTAGCTGGTTCTCAAATGATGCAAGCAGACCCTCCTTTAAACGCTAAAGGCCAAGAAAGAGCAGCATCATTAATTCAAGCATTTAAGAAATACAAAATCGATAAAATCTATTCTACTAATTACAATAGAACTAAATCAACTGTATTGCCTTTAGCTAACACTATTGGATTATCTATCAATAATTATGACCCTAAACAATTAAAAAGTTTTGCTGATGAACTAAAAGCAGAAGTAAATCATTCAAAAACAATTTTAATTGTAGGACATTCCAATACAAGTCCAAGATTAGTCAACATGCTCCTAGGCAAGGATGAATACAAGGATTTAGATGAGTCCGTTTATAATCAATACTGGATAGTAAAGTTAAATGGGCAAAAAAAACATGCCAAAGTGATATTATATTTAAGAACTCCAAAATCATATGATTTCGGAGTTCTTAACTTTTTCAAAATAATGATATAGTAAATTGGTTGGCTAATTTACAATTTTACGACTTTGAGCTTATGTGCAACTTTACCATCCTCAGACCTAACACTTACAACATATGTCCCTGGTGAAAGTTGTCCTAGATAAAGCTGAGAACCTGCAAAAACTCCTTTATTACTATACTTTAATAGTCCTGTAGATAATTCA
>JAURIP010000261.1 GCA_030832695.1 Sediminibacterium sp.
GCCTTACTTATCGCCAGTTCCTTATCGTGGTAAAAAAAATGAGCCAGCTTTTATTATTGAAGTGGCAAAAAAATTAGCAGAGATTAAAAATATCCCATTGCATGAAGTGGCGGAGATCACTTCGAAGAATGCAGTGAAGGTGTTGGGGGAGTGGTAGGGAAACTTTTACAAATATTTGGGATGGCCGACTTCACTTTGTTCGTCGGCATCCCGGGGGTTATGAAAATAAAACAAAATAAACTGTCGGCTGCTTTGCAGCCTTCCGTTTTTTTATTGCTAACTGCGAGATCGAAACAAGTTTCATCTCTTGTTACCCACAAAAAAACCGCCCCGAGATTCGGGACGGTTTAATTTGTTTACATTTTGCAGAGAGGAAGGGATTCGAACCCCCGATACGTTACCGTATACACGCTTTCCAAGCGTGCTCCTTAAACCACTCGGACACCTCTCTTTTTGGGAAGCGAAGTTACTGAAACCCTTTGTTATTATTGGTGTTTAGTAGATAAATTTAATGCTCCTTTTTTGTTTCATTCATTCGCTCATTATATTCTAATGGGCTGTTTTTCCAATCTTTGTTAAAGGAAACAAACCAACCCAACCAGATGGATCGGGATAAACGCATTAAAATTGGCTGTATAATGAATAGGGTTAAAATAGCGGATCCCATCCAGTAAAAAATCCGATTGTCATCTAAATCAAAAGTCATTCCAATCAGAACCTTCCAAGCAACAAAAGTGGATACAAAATAAGCTACGGTTAATGCATAGCTAACGTAACCAGTACCATAGTAAAATCCCACCTCAATTTCAGTGGGTTGCTTACAAACTGGGCAGTGTTCATTCATGTGAATGACCTCGGAAAGTTGGTATGGATTTTTAGAAATAAACAAATCGCCTTGTCTACATCTTGGACATTTATTAGTGAGGGTACTCCAGAGGTAGCTATTTTTCATGGCGCAAAGGTATCGTTTTATTGCGCATTGTTCAAATTTGCGTGATTAGTCAGCAATCAGTTGTTCCATCTGGATACCCCTGGAACCTTTAATTAGAATGGTGTGTTGTACAAAATTTTGTTCATTCAGCCATTTTTTAGCAGCAGCTACGGATTCAAAAAACTGATAGGGATGCGTACAATTTTTAAATTCATTTCCTACCAAAACTACTTTTGTCCAGGTAGATTGTTTCAATTGGTCGATTAAAGCTTGGTGTTCATTAAATGTGGCAACACCCAATTCCTTCATACCGCCTAAGCAGATAATTTTATTTTCAGCGGCTAACTTTGCAAAATTATCAATCGCTACTTTCATACTGCTTGGATTCGCGTTATAAGCATCAAGTATTATTTGATTGTTATTCCAAGTGGTTAATTGGGAGCGACTATTGGATGTTGTGTAATTTTCAATAGCAGTTTTTATTTTATCTATTGGTACTTTAAAATACTGTCCAATGCATACTGCAGCTAATACATTGGGTAGGTTGTAGTCGCCTACTAATTGTGTTTGTATTTTTTCAAGCAAGGTTCCTTTGGTGAAAACTACTTGCAATAATCCATTGATTGTTTGTGGTTGTCCTTGTAATGCTCCAAGCGTATTTCCATAAGTAATAATGTTTTCAATATCAGCACTCATGTTATTTAAATAATCATAATCCTTCATTACGAATGCAGTACCCTTATGTTCTTTTATATAATCAAATAATTCACCTTTTCCTTTTTTTACGCCTTCCTCAGAACCAAAGCCTTCCAAATGTGCCTTGCCACAATTGGTAATCATACCATAATTAGGCATTGCATATTGGCAATAACTTTCAATTTCATGCAAATGATTTGCGCCCATTTCAATCACCGCCATTTGCGCATCAGCTTGAATACTTAATAGGGTGAGTGGAACACCAATATGATTGTTTAAATTCCCAATGGTCGTATATGTTTTGAAATGGGAACTAAGTACTGCAGCAATTAATTCTTTGGTAGTGGTTTTGCCATTACTTCCTGTGATTGCAATAAATGGGATATCGAATTGTTGCCTATGATTTTTTGCCAAATCTTGCAAAGTAGTGAGTACATCTGCAACTTGTAAAATACGATCATCAATGTGCTTGGTATTTGGAATAGTTTCATCGACTACTGCAAAAGATGCACCAGCCTCAAGTGCAGCTAACGCAAATGCATTGCCGTTAAAGTTGGGGCCTTTCAATGCGAAATAGATATCGCCTAATTTTAATTTTCGCGTATCCGTTTGAACACTCGAACTTTTTTTGAAAATTTCGTATAAAAAAGCAATAGATGGTAATTGCATAAAACTATTTAGTCGCTAATAAACAAGTTGCATAGGCTACAAGGCCTTCTTCTCTTCCGACGAATCCCATTTTTTCAGTCGTAGTTGCTTTGATGGAAATAGCATCAACTGCAATATTTAATATTGCTGCAATGCATTCCTGCATCGCTTGCACATGTGGTTTTATTTTAGGTGCTTCCAAACATAAAGAAGAATCGATATTGATAATATGATATCCCTTTGCAGTAATTAAATCGTAAGTTCTTTTTAATAAAATTTTACTATCTATATTTTTATATGCATTGTCGTTGTCAGGAAAGTGGGTGCCAATATCACCCAAGCTTAATGCACCCAATAATGCATCACAAATAGCATGTAATAAAACATCGGCATCGCTATGGCCCAAAGCACCTTTTGTGTGTGGAATTTTAATGCCCCCAATCCATAAATCACGACCTTCTACAAGCTGATGAAAATCAATACCTGAGCCAATGCGTATATTCATGAGGTATTTATTTTTTTCTTCCAAAACTGAAAATGCTCGATTTTGGAGGCGCTTCATAAAAAGCGGACATAGCACATCTAAATCCAATATTGTTGCTTGATTTATTTTGGTCCAAATATCTTCTGGTCCCTGGATTTAACCAATAAGGGCGGTCCTTCCAACTACCTCCTTTATATACTCTTGATTTATTAGAAATAAGGGTGGTCATGTCTGTGTCGTATGCAGATAATTCTGGTTCATCACCATCTAATGCAGCGCTTCCTCTAAATGGATTCATATCACTCATGTCCTTGCTACTTAGTGGACGATAAATA
>JAURIP010000343.1 GCA_030832695.1 Sediminibacterium sp.
AGCTCCCGGATTTAAACTATCTAAAATACCTTGTAATCTATCTTTGATGGGTTTGGTTTTCTCATCTATTGCAGTAAGCTTTTCTTCAAAAGGTGAATTACTCATATCGAATAATTCGCCAGCACGGTTTAATTTCCAATTCGCTTCTCTTACATACCAATCATTTCCTAATTCTGTGAAAATCCAAGTACGTGTTGGTTCCTTACTTCCTTTTAATTGTTTGGCAAAACTTGTTCCGTCTAATTTAATATTTGCAGGTAAAGGTGCTCCAGCTATTTCAGCAAAGGTTGGAATAAAATCAGAAGCATCAATTAAATTTTTGGAAACAACGCCCTTTGGAGTTACACCAGGCCAATTAGCGATTAATGGGACTAAACTTCCACCCTCTTGCATTGTTCCTTTTTTACCAATAATTTTTTTACCATTCACTGTTCCAATCGTAGCCGCTTGTCCAGCAGTACCATTATCACCAAAGAAAACAATAAGGGTGTTATCTCTTATCTTAAGACTATCTAATGTTTTAATGAGCTTGCCTACCAGCTTATCCATATAATTAATATTATCATTATACAAACCCTGATAATCAGTGGTACCTGGTTTGGTATCGGGTGTTGCCATAATTTCACCATGCACATGTACTAAAGAATAATATAAATAAAAGGGGTCCTTGGTATGTTTTGAAACAAAATCAACCATCGTTTGATGCATTAATTCAGGCATGTATACATTTTCCTTCAATACCAAATCCTTACCATTAAGTACATATTTTTCTTTTTTATCTGGCGTACTATGATATACACCACTACCAAAAAATCTCAAATACTCATCAAAACCAAATTCTGCAGGACCTAATGGCAATTGACCCCACTTTCCAATCATAGCACTTGTATAGCCAGCTTGCTTTAAAATTTTTGGCATCATCGTTTCCATAGCAGGTGTGAATTCTCCAGTTTGATCTTGATTCACCGCACCGGTTCTAAAAGCATATCTGCCAGTTAATATCATTGCCCTTGAAGGACCACACAAAGGCGCTGTATAAGCATTTGAGAATCTAATTCCCTCCTTCGCTAATTTATCAATGATGGGTGTTTTAAATAAATCTGCACCATAACTACTCACACCATCAATACCTAAATCATCTGCTAAAATGAAAATGATATTTGGCTTTTTGGTTTGTGCAAAAGCGGTTGAATTTAACAGAAAAAAACAAAGGACAATTTTTAATATTTTCATAAGGATAGATTAAATAATTTATATAAGGGGCGATTTATTTTTTCGTGATAGCCAATTTTGATTCCTGTGATTTAAAATAAGCCAACATTTCTGCATATAATTTTTTGGTAACAGGGGCATATTTTTTATCCTTGGCTAC
This sequence comes from Sediminibacterium sp., assembly GCA_030832695.1. Next base: position 1,373 of record JAURIP010000343.1, read on the forward strand.
ATTGTATTTTTCCAATGGATCTGCATTATAATCATACAATTCTTCCCCTATGATTGATGCAGCATTAAAGGGTTGTGTTGACCTAAATGCGTTTTTCATCCAAATGGTATATCTGTACTGAGTATTTCGAATGGAATAACCCATAATTGCTGGTGTAGTTTCAATACGGCTATCTTGTTCATCCGCCCCAGCTCTTGGATATTGACTAACAGAAAACTCCTTAACAGCTGTTACTGGATTTTTCATGACTGACTTTAAGCTTTTACCCTGAAGTTGCGTTGGAATTGCAAGACCAGCTAAATCACATAATGTTGGAAAAATATCAACATGCTCCGATAATGACTTTGTTTTATTAGATGCAATGCCAGGTGATGAAATAATAAGTGGCGCATGTGTTGCTTGTTCAAAATTACTGTGCTTACACCATATATTATGATCACCTAAATGCCAACCATGATCGCCCCATAAAACAATGATTGTATTGGAGGCTAAACCTAATGAATCAATGGTATTTAATAATTGTCCAACTAACGCATCTGTATAGGAGATAGCTGCATAATAGCCATGAATCAATTCTTTTTGTTTTTCACTTGATAAAGCGAGTCCAAAACCTTTTTGTTGGGTTGCTGCAATATCAGCTGGAATATCGGTATACGCTCTTATTTCACCAGCATTATGATAGGCGACTGAAATTGGATTTGTGCTTTGCTCTTGAAAAGGCTCCAAAACAATGTCAGATCTTTTATATAAATCCCAATATTTTTTAGGTGCTACAAATGGTAAATGGGGCTTTGCAATACCCACAGCAAAAAAGAAGGGTTCCTGTTTTTTGCTTAATTGTGCTAAGATATCTTTTGCTTGTAAAATATTAGCACCATCATTATAAGCATTATCTGGAACATCAATGCCTTCAGTTGTTGGTCTTAT
>JAURIP010000311.1 GCA_030832695.1 Sediminibacterium sp.
AGAAGGGAGATTCGGGAAAAATTAATATTATTGGTATAGCAATTTATGGCTGATTAACGATTGCTTGCTTAAAAAAATCTCGTCCCGATATTTCAGGACGAGATTTTTTTTGGTCTTCTTTAATTTTTTTTCAAAAATTTTCACACAGATTTTAAAATTGTTTTTTCAATTTCTTGAAATAGTTACTTTGCTGCTTTGAAAATTTGATTCACCGCACCTCCTAGCATGGGAAATTTTTCTTTTACAAAAGCGGCAATAGTTTCAATAGATTGCTTTGCTTGTTCTGGTGTTACATTCGCTTCTTTTACTAGACGATCAATTAGTTCTTGCATGATAATTATATTTATGGGTGTTATGTATAAAATTTAAAATATTGGAAGTAAGCTATTTTTAAAGTTAAGCTACTTTTAAACTGCTTAACTTGCTTTTGTTAAACATCTTTTTTGCATAGTCAATAGTTACATTAAATTCAGTAGCAGTCGTCCCTGGCATTTCAAACATGGCTTGGGTAAATAAGCTTTCGCATATACTTCTTAAACCTCTTGCGCCTAATTTATATTCCATTGCTTTTTCTACTATGAAATCATAGACTTCATTGTCAATGCTTAATTTTATTTTCTCAATAGCGAAAAGTTGAGTGTATTGTTTAATTAGGGCGTTTTTAGGTTCTGTTAAGATACTTCTTAAAGTAACAGCGTCTAAAGGTTCTAAATGCGTAATGATAGGAAGCCTTCCCAGTAGCTCGGGAATTAATCCAAAAGATTTAATATCCTGTGCATTCACAAAACGAAGTAAATTCTTTCTTTGTAATTCTTGTTCATCTTTATTGACGCTAAATCCAATGGCGTTGGTATTAATTCTTCTGGCAATAATTTTATCAATGCCATCAAACGCACCGCCGCAAATAAATAATATATTCTTCGTATCAACCTTGATCATTTTTTGTTCAGGGTGTTTACGTCCTCCTTGAGGTGGAACAAGTACATCGGTTCCTTCCAACATTTTTAATAAACCTTGTTGAACCCCCTCTCCACTTACATCTCTGGTAATGGAAGCGTTGTCTCCTTTGCGGGCAATTTTATCTATTTCATCTATGTATACAATACCTCTTTCTGCAGCTTCCACATCATAATCACAGTTTTGTAATAAGCGCGTTAACATACTCTCTACATCTTCACCTACATAACCGGCTTCTGTAAATACAGTTGCATCTACAATGGCAAAAGGCACATTCAATAATTTAGCAATGGTTTTAGCTAATAAAGTTTTACCCGTACCCGTCTCGCCAATCATAATCACATTGCTTTTTTCAATTTCTACTTCATTTTTATTGGTAGTTGGTAAATTGATACGCTTGAAGTGATTGTATACAGCTACACATAATATTTTCTTTGCTTCATCTTGGCCAATGATATACTGGTCCATAAAGGCTTTAATAGCCATTGGCTTTTGTACTTTTAAAGTACCTGCCTTGCCTTCTGCTTTTTTCTGGTGAAACTCTTTGACAATAATTTCATGCGCGTGTTCTATACAGTTTTCACAAATATGTCCGTCTTGACCAGCAATTAGAATTTTTACTTCGTCGCGGTTGCGGCCACAAAATGAACAATGTATAGCGGGAGATTTTGCCATTTTCATATTTAGAGTTGTTTGGCGATTTTATCTACGATACCATAGGCTACTGCTTCTTTAGCATCCATCCAATAATCTCTATCAAAGTCGCTCATAATTTGAGCCACTGTTTTGCCACAATTTTCTGCTAATATTTTAGCACCTAATTCTTTTGTTTTGCGAATTTGTTCAGCGTGAATTTCAATATCGGTACTATTGGCTTGAAAATAGCCACCAATACTTGGTTGATGTATCATGACTTCACCATGTGGGAATATAGTTCGCTTTCCTTTTTCACCAGCACTCAATAATATAGAACCCATACTAGCAGCAAGACCCATACAAATAGTGTGCACAGGGCTTTTGATTAATTTAATGGTATCGTACATGACCATACCACTCGTTACCACACCCCCTGGACTATTGATATAAAATTTAATTTCAGTTCCTGGCTTATCGGCCTCTAGTAAAATAAGTTTGTTAACGATATCCTTTGCAGACTTATCGTCTACAGGACCCCATAAATAAATAGCTCTTTTCTCGAAAAAAAGATGCTCCATTTTTTTATTTAAAAAACTAGGCGCTGCCTCTTCTTTTTTATCTTCTTTAGGCTCTTCTTCTTCCTCCATTAAATATCTCTTGTTAACTATCATAAAATGTATTTGAACAGTAATTTTATTTTTTTAATTTTCTTGGGTTGGTTAATAAGACTTCGTCTACCAATCCATATTCTTTTCCTTCTGCAGCAGTCATCCAAAAATCACGATCGCAATCCTTGGCCACTGTTGCTAAATCCTTATGCGTATGATGTGCAATTACTTCATACAATTCATTTTTTAGTTTTTTAATTTCTCTAGCTGTAATTTCAATATCAGAAGCCTGTCCACCAATGGCACCGCTAGGTTGGTGTAACATTATTCTACTATGTTTTAAAGCTGTTCTTTTACCTTCTACACCTGCGCA
>JAURIP010000090.1 GCA_030832695.1 Sediminibacterium sp.
GCATTAATTTTATAAGTATCAATATCATCATTGAAATGTTTCAACCAAGCATTCCTTGTAAAATATACCACTGGGATAGACAAAGACGCGGCAGTATCAAATTTATTAAATTGAATATTGTCGACAAAAGTTCCTTTGTTATATAAAAATAAAGCGCTTGCACCTTTTGCTTTTACTTCCTTTGTAAAATCAATGATCCATTGATTTAAATCAAAATGCGGATTGGTCACCGCAGCATCTAACACTTCATTTAAATCCTTAAACCAAACCTGTTTTGATTCATTTAAGGTAATCGCTGCATTTGAACTAAATTGACCAGCGCCACTATTGGATAATGGAATAAATTCTTTATCATAAACAAGTGCTTCGCCATTGATATTCAAAAATGAACCTGCTGTTAAACGCTTTCCTTCATCAATTGGGAATGGTTGAATATATCCATCCACACCCATAGGTTGTATCCCCAAAGCTTGGTATTGTGCAACTATATAGTCCACCGCTTTTTGTTCACCTACCGAACCCGCACGACGTCCTTCAAGTTCATCACTCGATAAATACTTGATATGATTTTGTATATTCTGAATAAGGACTTTATCTGCTTTTTTTAATTTTTGAGCCAATCCAATAAAAGGCAATAAAATCAAAACCAATCCGAGTATTTTACGCATAATAGCTGTTTGTGTAACAAAAATAAGCAAAGCAGCTAGGAATTAGTAGCAATTTATCAAATACCTAATAAGAAAATTAAGCGATGAACTAAAATTGATCTTGAATACCCTAACAGCTAGTTAGCTGAGTTAAAACCTATGATTTTTATCATTTATACAGCAGTTCTCAATTTCCTATTTCGTAAGCTATACCCAATGTTAAAAGTTAGCTTTGCCCCTCATGAACGCCAGTTTACATATCGCACTTGTCGGGAACCCCAATTCTGGGAAAAGCTCCCTATTTAATGCACTCACTGGCCTGCACCAAAAAGTAGGTAATTTCCCAGGTGTTACGGTAGATAAAAAAACAGGTAAGATGGTCATCGGGGATTACCCAACCACTTTAGTTGATTTGCCCGGCACTTATAGTTTTTATCCAAAAAGAGAAGATGAATGGGTTGCTTATAAAGTATTGATGGGTGTTGATCCCGATGTTAAAACAGATGTCATATTATTAATAGCTGATGCGAGTAATTTAAAACGCAACCTACTTTTTTGTAGTCAAATAATAGATTTAAAACTTCCGGTAGTATTGGCGCTTACCATGAATGACCTTGCTGCAAAAAAAGGAATCAAAATTGATATTGCAGGATTGCAAGCAGATTTAGGCATCCCTGTAGTAGCAGTAGATGCTAGAAAAAATAAAGGCTTACAAGAATTAAAAACAGCATTAAATACCATCATACAAACACCGCGTGCTAAAAATGTTGAAAGTTTTATTGACAATAAAGCATTAGCGCCAGAGGTCATCAATGATTTTAAAAAATTATACCCAACACATAGTGAATACGCTGCGTTACATTATTTAATGCATCATGAAGCATTTCCATTAGATGATGAAATGCAAAATACTATTGAGCAAATTGAAATTGATCACAATTTTAATCATACAAAAACGCAAGCGCAGGAAATTCTACAACGCTACAGTCGTATTCAAGAGATCATGAAAAATCGCGTAGTGGAGCCCGACCCGACTGCGAAAAAGAAAAGATCAGAAAAATTAGATAATATATTTTTACACCGCGTGGGTGGATACGCTATTTTATTTTCAGTTTTGTTTATTTTGTTTCAGTCCGTTTTTTGGATGGCAAAATTCCCGATGGATGGCATTGAGTGGATATTCACCAATGTGGCCGCCTATTTAAACGCAGTACTACCCAATGTTTGGTGGGAGGACTTGTTAGTGAATGGATTGGTTGCAGGGACTGGCGGTATTGTGATATTTGTACCTCAAATCATGATCCTATTTGGATTGATAACATTGTTAGAGGATACCGGTTACATGGCGCGAATTAGTTTTTTAAGTGATAAGCTCATGCGCAAGGTGGGCCTCAATGGGAAAAGTGTAATGCCCATGATTAGTGGATTTGCCTGTGCGGTCCCTGCTATTATGAGTGCGCGTAATATTGAAAATAAAAAGGAAAGATTACTGACCATCATGGTAACGCCGTTTATGAGTTGCAGTGCAAGATTACCAGTGTACACTATTTTAATATCATTGGTAATTGACGATAAACTATATTTTGGATTTTTAAGTTTACAGGGAATGGTGATGATGGGATTATATATAATGGGCATCGTAATGGCATTACTAGCGAGTCTTGTTTTAAAATTATTTATAAATATAAAAGAGAAGAGTTATTTTATATTAGAACTGCCCGTTTACCGTGCACCGCGTTGGAAAAATGTAGGCACTACGATGATTCAAAAGGCAACCATTTTTGTGCGAGATGCAGGTAAGGTGATTATTATAATTAGTTTGCTGTTGTGGTTTTTAAGTAGTTACGGACCATCAGCGCAAATGAAGATAGTAGAAGCGAAGTATGCACAACAGACTTCAAATTCTAATGGCGGATCAAAGATGAATGAATTCGAACTAAAGCAAATGGATCGTGAATACAATACTGAAAAATTAGAAAATTCCTATGCAGGTATTATGGGTAAAAAAATTGAACCCCTCATTGCTCCATTGGGATTTGATTGGAAAATAGGCATCGCACTGATCACTTCCTTTGCAGCGCGTGAAGTATTTGTAGGCACCATGGCTACTTTATATAGTGTGGAAGAATCGGACAATAGTTCCTTACGTGATAAATTAAAAGCAGCAGTACGACCTGATGGCACCAAAGTATACAGCTTTGCAGCTGCTTTATCTCTTATGATATTTTATGTATTGGCCATGCAATGTATGAGTACGCTTGCTGTTGTAAAGCGGGAAACGCAATCCTGGAAATGGCCTACCATCCAATTTTTTATGATGACCGGCCTAGCTTATTTCATGAGCTGGGCGGTGTATGTGCTAGCGAAGTAGGTACAATTTACCCCGCATTATAAAGTAATATTACTTCATTTCAAATATAATGTGTAATATTACACATGACGGTGTAACATTACCAAATGATTACATCTATAACACATAAAGGTTTAAGAAAATTTTATGAGGAAGGCGATGCTGCGCTATTAGATCAAAGATATTTAATTAAGATAGAAATGCTTATGACAGCTTTAGATGCTATCACTGAAGAGAAAGATATCATAGCGCTAGGAAAAAATATTCACAAACTTAAAGGAGATTATGAAACATACTGGTCATTAAATATTACTGGAAACTTAAGAATGATTTTTAAGTTTGAAAAGCCAAATATTGTGAATTTAAATCTTGTTGATTATCATTAAAGAAATTAAAATATGCAAATGAGTACAAAATCAAGAAAATTAGCCCCATCCCATCCGGGCGCAATATTAAAAGAACTTTTTATAAAGGAATATGCATTAACCATCACCGAAGTAGCTGATGGAATTGGTATTGCAAGAGTTAATTTGTCAGCAATTGTAAATGAAAGAGCGGGGATTAGCCCTGAATTAGCAATTAAACTATCCATTGCATTTAACAATACCCCTGAATTTTGGATAAATTTACAAAGCAACTATGAAATGTGGCATGCAGAAAAAAAAGTAAATCGAAAGAAAATTAAGCGCTTTGTTGCAGCTTAATGCATCATCTGCTTTTAACTTCCTCAAAGGCTTCATCATAATCGGGACGAATGGTGCCCATGATACGATCCCAGAACAAAAAGTATAAGCCATAATTACCCTTAAAGTATTTATGGTGTTGGTTATGGTTGACGGAGGTGTTAATCCACTTACCAAACCAATTTTTACTAAACCCTTTTGGATACAATTCCCAACCTAAATGACCATATATATTATACATAATGGACAAAAGGAAAAAAATAATCGTATGAGATCTATGCACTGGAATTGTAAATAAAAACACAGCAAAAATACCTACTTCAACAATTGCTTCCAAGGGATGAAATGCATAAGCAGCCCATGGGGAAGGGTTGGTTGATTTATGATGTACTAAGTGCATTACATTGAACAAACTTTTTTGATGCATAATACGATGTGTCCAATAAAAGTAAGTATCGTGCATTACAAACATAATTGGGAATGCAGCAAAATAATATACCCAGCCATAATCACTTATATTTTGATACAAAGTGGTGTATGGTTTAACAGCGGGATTAAAAATAAAAAAAACAGGAATGAATGCAAACAATAACATGGTGAAAGTACTGTACCCAATTTCACGCAAATAATCACTTTTTTTAGGAAATAATAGTTGTATTTTTTTATGAACTATTTTATTTTTTAATACAACATAAAATAATAAAAACACAAGCCCACCTAACAAATAATACCTTGAGGTAATATTTTTAAGTACAAAGAAATATTTATCAAATTGAATGTCCATAATAGTAAGCGAAGATAGTAAAAATTAAAATAGGCTTGCGAAAAGTCAGTTGTTTTTATTTTAAAACGATGTGATTTCAGATTTCAAAATCGCAATATCTTCAATAATACGATTTATTTCCACGGGCAATGTGCCGTTATAAACCCCACGAATACGGCGATGCTGATCCACTAATATGAAATTTTCAGTATGTAAAAATTCATTGCCAGATTGGTAATATCCAACAGTATCTCCTGCAAAATATTGTTGTTTTGCTAAACCATATATGGCCTTTTTATCGCCGGTAAGCAAATGCCATTTTGCTGCATCTACTTTATTATCCAACGCATATTTATTTAGCACCTTTACATCATCTGTTTCAGGAGTGACGGAATGGGAAAGCAATAATATAGAAGTATCATCTTTAAATGACTCCTGCAACAGATGCATATTATTGGTCATTTTTGGACAAATATTACGACACTTAGTGAAAAAGAAATTAGCAACATAAATTTTACCATTTACTAAATTCTCATCTACTACTATTCCATTTTGATCTAAGAAAGAAAAGGAAGGTATGACATGAATATTTTTATAAGCGCTGTCAGTTTCACCAATCCATTCTGGCGTCCAATCAGGTTGATTAAAAAAAGGAAGCGCGACTATGCTATCTTTGTTCTGGACCATATTGCTATTCGTTGCATTGTTACACGCACCTAATGCAATTAAACAAAAAATAAAAAAGCCACCATACTTTTGCATACCCAATTATTTAATTTTAAAATCAATTGAATCCTGCGGGGTCATACATAATTTTAAACCAATCAAACCATAGCGCCTACCTTGTTTCACCACATAATTTGCGCGAATGATTCCGTTTTCCCACCACATTTTTTGACTCCCGTTTTCATATCCCATTTTATAATGAAACGCTTTATAGGGCTGGCCATTACGATACCATTCATTAGAAACACCCTGCAGTTCACCATCTATAAAATTAAATTCAAATTTAGGCTGGCCATCTTCCCAAAAACCAACATGCTTACCTACTTTTTTTCCTAAATGATAGGTTCTATACTCCCCTAACTGATTATTTCGATACCATTTTTTAAATACCCCCTCCTCAATACCATTTAAATAACTTCCTACAAATGCAGAATCGCCATTTTCAAAATGATCATAGATATAACCACTGTATTTTTTATCTTGATAGTAAAGGGTATCCTGATGAAAGGATAAAAATTGTTCCTTGCGATTTAAATATTGATTGGGTAAAATAATTTCAGGTTGCAAAGTATCAGTCGCCACTGGAACATCAAATGTATGGGTTGGATCTATAGTATTACAAGCATGCATAAAAATACAAGCAAAAATAAAATTGATATAAAATAGTCCTTTCATTTATTGTGAAACGGTACCAGGCGTTCCATAATAACCTGAACCATTAATATAGGGGTCCGTATTCGTAATATGATAATGATAAATGCCAGATGGAAAATCAGTAGTAACTGAAGTGTGGCCATGGTAAGCATCCAATTTTGAATTATCTACCAATGCCCCATTTTCTTCAGGTCCATACACAGGGAAGCCGTCTAATAAAAATCCCAATAAGGATGATTTTGTCACTTTAATAGTTGTTAAATAAAGTGGCTCCACATGATAATGATATTGCCCTGTAGGTGCTGGGTGACCCCAGTAGCGATCAAAGGAAACTATTTCGCCTGTTAAAGGTTGATTTGGTCCAGCATACTGATTAAAAAATGGAACCCCATTCAGTGAAACACCAATAGCCCCTAAGGGTGTAGCCGCATGATTCGTGGCCACTTTAGGAGCAACGGGGATTTTAAAAATGTAAGATTTTTCAGCAATTGAATTTGGATTTTTTGCAAAATTATATCCGCCAAAAGTAGCACCAGAAAAATTATCATACAAAGCATTTGACGTTGCGTAGTAGGAACTTTTATGGTCAGGGGCACCTGTTGATTTTATCGTAATGTAAGTACCATCGGAAGTGATACTGGTAGCGCCGTATATTTTTTTATATACATCAGGTACGGTGCCACTCACTATGGGCGTAGTTGTCGTCGGCGAAGTCGTAGTTGTTGAGCTTTTAGAACAAGAGGCAGCTAAAAAACTGAACATTAAAACATAAATTATTTTATTTGTCATGGGGGAAGATTTATAAAATTAGATGTAAAAATAATAATAAAGTTTAAACCTGTTGTATAATATTAACGAATCA
>JAURIP010000358.1 GCA_030832695.1 Sediminibacterium sp.
ACAGATTGTGCAGTAGGTAGTTTTTTTACCCATGCTGCTGCCTTAGCTTCCATTGATTTTTCATGGTTGCGAACGAACCAGGTGAATGACAATTGATAAAGACAAATTAAAATAAGCGCAAATGTAAAAAAGCGCACTAATCCTTTGAGTTGCATAATAGTTTGGTTAACTGATTTTTAGTCGGCAAATATAATGGAAAGAGGGCTAAAATATGGGTTTAAACCCATTATTTTCCTAGTTCAAAGTGATATCAAAATACAGCGGCGAATTCGCTGGAATTGGACCTGTAGCTTGCGCACCATATCCCAAAGAGGAAGGTAGCACCACTTTGATACGCCCGCCCTTGCCAATTAGCGGAACTGCTATTTGCCAACCTACGATTAATTGACTCAATGGGTAGGAGATGGTACTGGCATCAAATTTGGTACCGTTAAGTAATGTTCCTATATAAGTCATTGATATTGTTTCACATAGGTTAGGTTTAGTTGATGCACCTGGGGTAATAATTTGGTATAAAATCCCACTTGGATGTGTTGAATAAGTAATGCCATTGGTTGTACAAAAGGCAACCATTGCAGTATTTTGTGCTGCATTGGCGTCGTTCGTATAACTAGCCTTCAAATCACAAGCGTTCGATTTCGCACATGATGATTGTAAAAAAATGACGAAAATTAGGGCAAAAGTTGCCAAAATTGATGAAAAACCGACTGTTTTTGTTGTTTTTTGTGTCAAAATGCTCATTTTTTGTTTTTTAAATATTTCAATTCTTTATAGCGTTGTTCGTTCATTTCGAAGGTGAATTGTTGGTAGATCCAGGCAAAACCAAGTGAGAAAGCAATTATAGCAATAACAATCCAAATTTCATTGCCCTGCATATTTCCGACCATGGTTGCACGTTCATACCAACCAGTTTCAGAAATGATTATAATGAGTAGACCAAGAGACAAACTTATACTCAAACCCCTTAAAAAGGGTTTTCGTTTAAAATGGGGTATAATTCTATCCTTTTCCCATTGTAGGTAAAATTTTTCTTCTTCTGGACTCATCTTACTGCAAATTTATGCATTGATTCTTAAATTAGGTCGGCAATGCTTACTTTTAATTTACAATCGATTATTTATCAATTTAAACTTGCACATGAAATCATTTATTCAGAAAAGGGGGATCTCTAATAGTATATTCATTTTATTAGTGCATTTTGCTGCGCAATATTTAGGGGAGGAGTATAAAACAGTGGAAGCGATTAGTAAAGCAATGTTATTGCCTTCCTTGATGTTGTATTTGGCAGTGCATCCAAATGTATCGGAATTGCCTGGTAAAAATTTAGTGCTATTTGGACTGTTTGGTTCTTTTTTGGGAGATGTTTTTTTAATTAATAAATCATTGTTTATTCCTGGAATGGTTGCATTTATGACAACCCATATTTTTAATATTTTATTTTTTAGTAAAATTTACGGACCCTCAGAACCTAGGTCAGTTAAATTGTATGTTTCAACATTATTATTATTATTGTTTTGTGTGTTTATTTATTTTCAATTAAAAGATGGGACCAAAGGAAATTTAATCTATCCAATATTAGCCTATATGGTACTGATAAGTTCGGCTACATTAATGGCTGTCCATATTTCAAAACATGAAGCTGTTAAAATTATTGCGAATACTTTTTGGATTCCTGGAATGTTGTTTTTTTTAGCTTCAGATGCAATTTTAGCGTTGAATAAATTTAATTGGGCGATAAATAGTCCCATTAAAAATATAGGCTTGTTGGTGATGGTGACTTATGGATTAGCGCAATTGTTTTTAGTGAAAGGATTTCAGGTTTACTTTTCACAAGCAAAAAAATAGGATCAAATATAATAGCAACAATTTATTATTTGAAAGTTGTTGGTAATAAAAAAGCTTCCCCCGAGTACTCGGGGGAAGCTTTTTTATTATACTTAAGTTGTAAAGTATTAGTATCCGCCCATACCACCCATATCAGGATGACTATGGCCTCCAGCAGGAGCTGCAGCAGGTGCAGGTCTGTCAGCAATCACACATTCTGTTGTTAACAACATAGATGCAATGGATGCTGCATTTTCCAAAGCAACTCTTGTTACTTTAGTTGGATCGATAACACCAGCTTTGAATAAATTTTCAAAAACCTCTGTTCTTGCATTGAAACCAAAGTCGTCTTTACCTTCTTTGATTCTTTGTACAACAATAGAACCTTCGAT
>JAURIP010000127.1 GCA_030832695.1 Sediminibacterium sp.
AAACTTTCTTCTTTGACTCATAAAATGCTTTCGTTTTAAATGATAAAAAAGTTCAACTATTAAATGTACCAAATATTTCTAAAAAAATAACCCCAGTAAAACTGAGGTTATTTGAAAATATTACAATTACTTTTCTAAATATTAAGCTTCCTTTGATTTAGGGGCTTTTTCATTGGGTTTTTTCTGCAAAGTAAACACCAACTTGTTTTGTGCAGTATCAAAATCACCAATCAAAGTATCTCCCTCCTTCACACTAAAGTTTAAAATTTCTTCGGCTAAAGGATCTTCTATATATTTTTGAATGGCTCGGTGTAATGGTCTTGCACCAAACTGCACATCATATCCTTTATCTGCTATGAATGTTTTGGCTTCCGCCGTTAACACTAGGTTCAATCCTAAATTAACCAAGCGGCCTAATACATTCTTCATGATAATATCAATGATTAAGAATATATCGTCCTTTGTTAATGAATTAAACACCACCACATCATCTACCCTATTTAAAAATTCAGGGGAGAAAGTTCTCTTTAATGCCTTTTCAATAACAGATCTATTGTTTTCCTCCGTTTGTTCAACACGTGTAGCCGTGGCAAATCCAACACCATCGCCAAAGTCTTTTAATTGACGCGCTCCAATATTTGAAGTCATGATGATCAAGGTATTTTTAAAATTTACTTTACGACCTAGGCCGTCAGTTAAAATACCATCATCTAATACTTGTAATAAAATATTGTAAATATCTGGATGTGCTTTTTCAATTTCATCTAATAAAATGACACAGTATGGTTTGCGACGCACTTTTTCTGTTAGTTGTCCGCCTTCCTCATAACCAACATAGCCTGGAGGCGCCCCAATCAATCTGCTTACAGAAAATTTCTCCATGTATTCACTCATGTCAATTCTAATTAAAGACTCTTCTGAATCAAACATGTTACGCGCTAATGCACGTGCCAATTCTGTTTTACCTACGCCTGTTGGACCTAAGAAAATGAAAGTACCAATGGGTTTTTTAGGATCCTTTAAGCCAACTCTGTTACGTTGAATGGCTTTCACCACTTTACTAATCGCATCATCCTGGCCAATAACCATTCCTTTCATTTCATCGGCCATTTTTCTTAGCTTGGTTGTCTCCGCTTCCACCATACGCTTCACAGGTATGCCCGTCATCATACTCACTACTTCTGCAATATTTTCCTCATTAATGGGGAAACGTTTTGTTTTGCTTTCATCTTCCCATTGGGTCTTTGCTTTTTCTAAAGCTTCCCCTAATTTTTTTTCTGTGTCTCTTAAGTTAGCTGCTTCTTCAAAACGCTGACTTTTAACCACCCTATTTTTTTCGTTTTTAACTTCCTCTATTTGTTTTTCTAATTCAACAATATCTTGCGGAACATTAATATTTTTTAAATGCACTCTAGCACCTACTTCATCTAATACATCAATGGCTTTATCAGGCAACAAACGATCCGTCATATAACGATCACTCAATTTTACGCAGGCCTCAATCGCTTCTTGATCATACACAACGCTATGATAGTCCTCGTATTTAGATTTGATATTATTAAGTATCGTAATTGTATCTGCTACACTAGGTGGCTCAATCACTACTTTTTGGAATCTTCTATCCAATGCGCCATCTTTTTCAATGTGCATGCGATACTCATCCAATGTGGAAGCACCAATACATTGTAATTCACCTCTAGCCAATGCAGGTTTAAATATATTTGAGGCATCTAATGAGCCACTTGCTCCTCCAGCACCCACAATCGTATGTATTTCGTCAATGAACAATATGACATCTCTGTTCTTCTCTAATTCATTCATAATGGCCTTCATTCTTTCCTCAAATTGGCCTCTGTATTTTGTACCTGCCACTAAAGCAGCTAAGTCCAATGATATAACACGTTTGTCAAATAAAACGCGGCTTACTTTTCGTTGCACAATACGCAAAGCCAATCCTTCCACAATAGCGGTTTTACCCACCCCTGGTTCTCCAATTAAAATAGGATTGTTCTTTTTGCGACGACTTAGAATTTGACTCACTCTTTCAATTTCGGCATCTCTACCTACAATTGGATCCAAGGAATCCATTTCAGCCAGCTTGGTAATATCTCGACCAAAATTGTCAAGTACCGGTGTTTTTGATTTGCTCGCATTAGCTGTTTTTGCTTTTGGACTAGCCCCAAAACCGGAACCCCCTCTTTTCTCTTCATCAAATTCATCCTCTGCATCATCCGGGAACTCTGCAGCTGGCGGATTGATTGGTTGCGCCGGCGTTGATCCCACCATTCCTAATTCAGAACGGAACAAATCATAATCAACATCAAATTGGTTTAAAATTTGCGTTGCAATATTTTCTTTATTTTTTAGAATGCTTAAAAGTAAGTGCTCCGTTTCTACCATCGGACTTTTCAATGCCTTTGCTTCAAGCACCGTAACCCTAATTACTTTTTCAGCTTGTTTCGTTAAAGGCAAACTGTTTATATTTGTTACATTTTTACCTGACTTATCCTTAACAGCTAATTCTATTTCCTTGCGCAACTCCCCTAAATTTACATTGAGTTGCTTAAGCACTTTGATGGCCGTATTTTCTTGGTCACGAATAAGCCCCAACATTAAATGCTCTGCACCAATAAAATCATTCCCTAATCTTAATGCCTCTTCGCGGCTATAAGCGATGATTTCCTTAACTTGTGTTGAAAAATTATTATCCATTATCTTAATTTGGAGTTGTTACAAGATTAACGAAAATTTTTGACCTAAAGTATGTCAATCATTACTAGTTATTCACCTTTTAAATGAAATCACATGCAATACAAAACAGACCTTAAGGAAAAATTTACTGTCGTCACCTTCCTCGATGCTTCTATAACTTCAAATAGTGTGCCAGAAATCAATGAATTAACCCAAAAAATACTGTCACAAAGCCCTAAAAACCTGGTTGTAAACTGCGGCCAAGTAAAACAATGGGACCCTTCAATCATTGCGGTTTTGGCCAATGCCCAAGAGCAATTTTATGACAATAATGCCTCTTTTGTCATTTGTGCATTGTCGGATACCCTACAAAATAGCATTGACAACTCGGAATATGCCGAAATGATGAATTTAACTCCTACTGAAACAGAAGCCTGGGATATTGTCCAAATGGAAGAAATTGAAAGGGAGCTATTGGATAGTGACGATATGGAATTTTCAGCTGAAAATTAAATCACCAACAAGGGTGTTTAAGATCGTTCAACCGCGTCAATGGGTATACTAGCATAATTCAGGCCCATTAACCGATGACTTTGATTAAGATTAACCTACAAATTAGCTCAAATTAGTTATTTTCGCCGTCATGATTACCGCGCAAACCATACAACAAATTACAAACCGCATTGATATTATTGATGTGGTGGGGGAATTTGTTAAACTTAAAAAGCGCGGAACCAACTTTATCGGCAACTGCCCTTTTCACAACGAAAAGTCACCTTCCTTCACCGTTTCCCCAGCCAAGGAAATTTACAAATGTTTTGGCTGTGGTAAAAGCGGAAATAGTATTACTTTTTTAATGGAACATGAAAAGTATAGCTATGTAGAAAGTTTGAGATGGTTAGCCGCAAGATATAATATAGAGATTGAAGAAACTGAATCCAGTCCTGCACAAAAAATGGCGCAACAAGTGGCTGACAGCTTGTATGCAATCAACCATTTTGCCATGGACTTTTTCATGAAACAATATTGGGAAACGGAATCAGGTGAAGCCATTGCGCAAAGCTATATGCAACACCGTGGTTTTTTAAAACCTATAGTTGAGAAATTTAAAATTGGATATAACCCAAGCGAAAGAGATAGCTTGGCAAAAGCCCTGATACAAAATCAATTCAATCCCGAACTTTTTGCTAAAACTGGATTGGTGGTGGAACGCAATGGCGAATGGCAGGACAATTATCGTGATAGAATTATTTTTCCCATACATAATACTACAGGAAAGGTCATTGGATTTGGTGCTAGGCAAATTGCAAAAAATGATAAGTCGCCAAAGTACATTAACTCCCCAGAGAATGACATTTATGTAAAAAGTAAAGTGTTATATGGCTCCTACTTTGCACGAACCTCCATTGATAAACTAAATGAATGTTTGTTGGTGGAAGGTTATACCGATGTGGTCAGCCTACACCAAGCAGGCATTGAAAATGTAGTGGCAAGTGGCGGAACTTCCCTAACGATTGATCAATTAAGATTAATAAAAAAATACACCCCCAACTTAACCATCATTTATGACGGAGATGCGGCTGGTGTTAAAGCAGCACTTCGTGGATTAGATATGGCTTTGGAAGAAGGTTTGAATGTTCAATTGGTATTGATCCCAGATAAGGAGGATCCAGATAGTTATGTAAATAAAGTAGGACCAGATGCCTTCAGAGAATTTGTACAATCCGCCAAAAAAGATTTCGTCCTATTTCAATTAGAAGTGCAGTTAAAGGAAGTAGGCAATGATTTAAATAAGAAAAATACTTTAGTTAATCAGATAGCGGAAACACTCAGCAAAATTAACAAACCCGAAGATTTTACTAAACTGCAGGAGTATGTAAAAAAATGTAGTACTTTATTACGCATTGATGAGACAGGCCTGACACAACTAGTCAATAAATTTAAACGGGACAAGATTGTCAAGGATGAAAAGAAAATGTCCTATGACGAAGCCGCAATATTAATGCCGAGCTTCCCTAGTACGCCTTCTGAAACAGATGATATTGATTTAGTCATGGACCGCGACCTAGTCCATGAGAAAAATTTAGTACGTGTTGTAATTGAATTTGGAAATGAATTATTAGCCGATGGAAGGAAAGTGTCCACTTGGGTTTGGGAAGAACTAGAATCATTCCCTTTAGAAAATCCAGATATGATTCATGTAATGCAGGCTTATAAAAAATGGCAGGATGATGGTAAAATACCTAATGGTAAAACCCTGCAATACCATGAAGATGAAAATGTACAAAAATGGGTATTGACCCTATTCGCCCCAGAGCATGAATTAAGTTTAAGATGGAATGAGAAACTAGGGTTAAAAAAGCAGCAGGAAGAAAAAAATTTTTTAGTGGAGGTTGAGATAAGCTTGATGTATTTTAAATTGCGAAAAGTAAAAAAGATGATTGCGCAAAATCAAAGCGATTTAGAAAATGCAGACCCGTCGGATGAATTACACTTGCTACAAATCCACAAACACTTAAAACAAGTGGAGCGTGATTTAACGCAACATATTGGGACCGTTATTTTCAAGTAACCCCATCCTTCCCAAATTTAATTTTATTTAAAACAA
>JAURIP010000289.1 GCA_030832695.1 Sediminibacterium sp.
AAGGTTTGTGAAAATTAAATTCATTGCCTTAGTTAATTTAATTATGGACAAAGAAGTAGTGAAGGAATTGATTCAGGAAAATTTGACCACTAAAAACCTAGTAGCGGAATTGAATACATTGTTAACTAATGCAACCGCGCAGTCCCAAATTAAAAACGACTATACTAGTTTAAAAAATATATTAACTACTGGTCACAATGCAAGTGAAGTAGCTGCGCAAATTATCATGGAGGAGCTTAAATAATTTTTATTTAAACAGGGGCAAAATCACAAATCGAAATAGCATGACTAGCAATCCGATAATGAACATGAATAAAGAAATACGATTCATACCATGCATGTAACCCATCCATTTGGTACGTTGTTGATTTGGATCTCTTTTTTTGATAAATAAATACTCCCCAAATTGATTCCAGATACCCATAAATTTAATTTTAATTAAGAATATGTATTGAGCCAAGCACTTAAATGCTTGGTGATTTGTATTGATTCAATAATAAATCCATCGTGCCCATACAAGGAGTCAATGGCCACCAAAGTTGCATTGGGCATATGTTGTTCCATAAAACGCTGCTCATCCAATGGACACAAAATATCGCTATTAATTCCCATTATAAAAGAAGGGATTTGAATGGTTCCTAAGGTTTTGATTAAATCTCCCCCTCTTTTACGTGCTAAGTGATGACTATCCATGGACTTCGTTAATAACCAATAGCTATAAGCATTAAAACGTTTTACTAATTTATCCCCTTGGTATTCGATATAGGAAGATGCTTTAAAGTTGTCTATCTTTTCTGGATCCTCGTCGGTTTGTTTTTCTTGAAAAATACCATAGTTGCGATAAGTTAACATACCAATGGCGCGCGCAGCTTTTAAACCCTTTGCACCCGCATTAGGGGTTGCTTCCTTCCAAGTACAATCTGCTTCAATGGCCAAACGCTGTGCCGTATGTACGGCCACACCCCATGCACTTTCAGAAGGCGAGGTTGCAATCAAAAACATTTTTTTTATTACACTCGGTTCAAAGATGGCCCACTCTAATGCTTGGTAGCCACCCATACTTCCGCCTAATAATAAATCAATACTTTCTATTGCTAAATGTTGGCGCAGTAAAATATGCGCTTGCACCATATCACGAATGGTCAATGTTGGAAAGTTATTTAAACTAATTTCGGTACCTAAATCTTCAACGCTTAATGGCCCGGTAGATCCATAACAGGAACCAATGATATTTGCACAAATAATATAATAATCATTCGGATTTATTAAGGCCCCCTCACCTATCAAACCCTTCCACCAATCTATTACTTCTGAATTGGCCGTTAAAGCATGGCAAACCCAAGCTACTTTTTTACCAGGCGCATATTCCCCATAAGTATGGTAGGCTATTTTGAGCTTTGGCAAACTGACCCCACATTCAAGTGCAAAAGGCTGATTATATTGATATATTGTTGGACCCATTTTTTCGAATTCTAGTGCTAAGTAAGTATCTATTTGAATTACCTTTGCCAAAGGTACAAATTTTATACTTCTTAACTACTAACAAGCATTCACCTATGGCGACTATAAATTTAAAGCGGATTGACGACGACTATCAATTTGTTACGACCGATGAAACTGGACAACTCCTAACTTTGGATATTCCTGTGGACCAAGGTGGACATGGCAATGGCGTGAGACCTATGCAAGCTTTATTAAGTGCATTAGGCGGATGCAGTGGGGTTGATATTGTGATGATACTAAAGAAACAAAAAGAAACGATTGAAGTTTTAGAAATGGAGATCAATGGGGAACGTCAAGTGGGCAAAGAACCAGCTTTATGGGAAACCATTCACATTGTTTTTAAATTTAAAGGGACCATGACAAAAGAAAGAGCCGAAAAAGCTTGCGCACTTTCTATTGATAAATATTGTTCCGTAGCAGCTACCTTAATCGCAGCTGGCGCGAAAATTACATGGACCGTTGAAATGTTGTAATACAATTTTTCAACAAGCAAAAATCAAATTAAGCAAGATCACATTTTAATATAAGCAGCATGAAACATAATCAATCCAAACTAATCAGAACCAGGGTTCCTCAAACTTCTGAGCATGAACATTCCTCTCCCTTGTTTTTAACAAGCAGTTTTACTTTTGATAATGCGGAAGATATGCGTGCTGCATTTGCGGATGAAACGGATGCGAATATTTATAGCCGTTTTTCCAACCCAAGTGTGCAAGAATTTGTAGATCGTTTATGTGTTTTAGAAAATGCAGAAGCAGGCTTTGCAACAGCGAGTGGCATGAGTGCGGTTTTTGGTTCTTTTATGGCCTTATTAAAAAAAGGAGATCATTTATTATCCTGCAATTCAATTTTCGGAAGTACGCATACAGTGATTTCAAAATATTTACCCAAATATGGCATTGATTATAGTTATTTAGGCGCTAATGCTACAGCAGCCGAATGGGAAGCAGCGATTACCCCGCAAACTAAAATGATTTATTTAGAAACCCCTACCAATCCTGGATTAGATGTGTTGGATATTAGCATGATCAGTGCGATTGCTAAAAAACATAAGATCATATTAAATGTCGATAATTGTTTTGCAACACCTATTGGACAAACACCCATGGATTTAGGCGCTGACCTTGTGGTACACTCTGCGACCAAATGGATTGATGGACAGGGTCGTGTATTGGGCGGCGCTGTTGTTGGACGCAAAGATTTAATTCATGAAATTTATTTATTTTGCCGATCCACTGGACCTTCCCTATCTCCCTTTAATGCATGGGTATTAAGTAAGAGTTTAGAAACCTTGGAAGTGAGAATGGAAAGACATGGTA
>JAURIP010000243.1 GCA_030832695.1 Sediminibacterium sp.
CAGTAAATCAGCATTCACCCCTAACACATTAACGCGTTCAAAACGGGAATCTTTTGAGGGGGTATTGTATTTACGTGTAATTCTACTTTCTTCAATATTCTGAAAACTACTTGTAATCATCAAATCACTAAAATACCCAGGCAATTTGGTTGCACTATATTTATAGGAAATCAAATTTCGAATTTGAGGTCCATAATACCATTCTGAATAGACAGGTAATCCTTTGCTTGTTTCTGTAAGCCGGTCGTATCTATTTATATTGGATGAATTTGAAACTTGGAAATTTAATAAATGCTCTGAATTTTGATTCGGTTTAAAAAGTATTTTTTGTAATAAATCAGTTTGATCGTACCCACTTAATTTTTGAACATTCGCATCCTCATTTACTTTAACCAGATCAACACCCGTTTCTCGGACCACATAAAAAGAGCGTTTCCCAAAATCAGGATAAGCCGAAGATCTATTGGCGCCTTGACGCAAATCCCCAAAACTTCCATAGGTAAAGGAGGTTAAATAGGCCCATTTATTATTCGCAATATTGACATCCAAATGGGTTCTATTTTCGTTTTGCCCTGAAGCATAACGCTGAATGAAATTAGCATTCACTTTCCAATGTGCGCTGTCCACTAATTTTGGTTTTTTAGTAAACATGTTTACTACACCGCCTAAAGCATCGCTACCATACATAGTAGAGGATGGACCATAAATCACTTCCACCCTATCTAATATCATATTGTCAATGGTAATTATATTTTGCAAATGGCCTCCTCTGAAAATGGCATTATTTAATCGAACCCCATCTACCATTAACAATACACGACTAGCCTCAAAGCCACGAATCACTGGACTTCCACCACCTGATTGACTTTTTTGAACAAATACTTGACCTGATTGTGTTAAAATGTCGCCCGTATTGGATTGCTGATTAATTGCATTTTTATCGGTGATAAAGTCAACCTTTTGTACAATATTTTTTGAAAGCGTAGGGAATTTATTGGCAAAAACAACAACATCAGGCAATGGTTTTTTTGTGGTATCGGATTGCCCGAAAACGTATACTCCATTTGCTGTTAAACATAACAGTAACAGCAATTTTCTGTTGATTAAAAACATGTTTTAAATTAAAATGAAAAAAATAAATAAGTAGCAGTTGCTAGTTTTTATTAATTCATTTTCGGAGGCAGGTAAGGCTTTTCAATGGAGGTAAAAACAAGATTGGATTGCAACGTAGGAAAATTAGGACTCGTTTTATAAATTAGTATAAATTTGTTTTCCTTTTGAATATGAATATAGGGTGCAAATACCCACTTGAAAATTTGCTGTGATTTGCTAGAACTTTCTTGTTGTTGCGCTAATTGAATATGTTTTTGATCTAATGAAATTTCAGGCGCATCAGCTAATGCCGTTATAGTCAATCCTATTTCAGACTTAACTATATGTATTACATCATACAACATTCCATTATAGATAAACTCAGTGCCTTTATCTTCCCAGTCATAGCCGATGGGCAAATGATCCATCGAAGAAACATGAAATTTAATTAGCCCATCCATCTGCTCCAATGGGTGTGTATTGATATATTTAATCCGTGCTATTTTATATTGTTGTTTTTCATAAACATGATATAAAGGAAGGCCACAGATTGAAATAATCAATGAAACCAAACAGATTATAGTGATCGCTTTTTTCAATACCCTAAGGTAGTAATTTTTACGATAAAGGAAATCAAATGACTTACCTCATTTATGACTAAAAACAGCTTAATTATTTAAATAAATGAGGTAATTACCCATTATATTAAATAATTTTACAGCACATGTTACATTTTATATATAATCCCAACGCAGGCTATAATAATGCAGCGCGTAAGGCAAATATTTTAAAAAAATTACATACTATTCCAAATAGTAAAGTATGGGTAACAACCAAAGTTTTGGAGGCAGTTTCTTTTACAAAAATTGCAATTGAAGATAAAGCAAGTAGGATTATTGCGGTTGGTGGTGATGGTACTGTGAATGAAGTGGCATCTGTTTTAACTGAAACAACGATCCCCTTAGGAATTATACCTATCGGCTCCGGTAATGGTTTAGCCAGACACTTAAATATTCCACTACAATTTGATGCCGCACTTGATAAAGCCATCAATGGTCATGAAATAGCAATTGATGTTGGTTTAATCAATAATAAAATGTTTTTTTGCACAGCAGGAATTGGATTCGATGCAAAAGTGGCACAGCTTTTTGCAAAAAGTAAAAAAAGAGGATTTTTCAATTATATCAAAGCCACCTTATCCGCTTTAACAATTTACAAGCCAATTGAAATTAGCATCAATCATGGCCCAATGCAGAAAGTGTTTTCACTCACATTTGCAAATGCTAGCCAATTTGGAAATAATGCCTATATTTCCCCCTTTTCAGATTTACAAGATGCTTATTTAGAGATGGTAAAAATTAAACCCATTCATCTTTTAAATGCCGGATTGTTGGTCATGCAGCTTTTTAGTAAAAAAATTCATCAGTCAAGTAAAGTGGATATACAATCTATAAAATCAATCACTATTCAATGTAGCGGAAAGGAGCCTTTACATATGGATGGAGAAGCCCTGCTGACAGAAAGTGCAACCCTTGAAATTAGCATTGATCCACTTGCCTTATTGGTGATTGTATAATACATTTATTAGATATTTGAAGCTTTTTAAACAAACCACTAAACTATAAATCTGAAATGCACAATTAATTAGCAAATGCAACAAAATATTTATCATAAGAAACTATCTTTACTCCCTAAATTCATTTTTCATGTTTGAAACAAAGCGCCCACAAGCGATATTCCAAAAAATTTCTTTCCTTACCTTATTATTTTCTTTTGCCTACTTTTTTGCGAATAGTCAAAGCAATTTTAAAACCAAAATCACTTCGCTTTCCGGAAAACCAGTTATTGGTGCAAAGGTTAGTTTACTAAACACCTCATTTAAAAATCTAAGTGATAGCAGTGGGCATGTAATATTCAATAATATTCCGGAAGGGAAATATGAATTAGCCATTACTTCTTTAGGTTTTGCAACGAGTATAAATTCAATTACGATTACAGCTAAAACAAACTTGAATGAAATACAAATTATTAAATTAGCGGATGCATTAGTGCAATTAGAAGATGTAATTATTACTGCACAAAAAAAAGAAGAACTACTACAAAAAGTACCTATCAGTATCACAGCATTTAATAGTACACAAATTGAAAAGTTTAGATTTTGGAACAACAAGGAC
>JAURIP010000195.1 GCA_030832695.1 Sediminibacterium sp.
ATCCAATTTTTCAGCTTATATCACCACCGATAAAAATGTGTATGTTTTCCAATTAACAGGAACTGGAACTGAAGCTGCGGCTACATCATTGCCAAGTATAGAATGTACAGGTTCTCAAAGTGTATCTTTTGTTCGACCATCTACCGGGCCACTATATTTAAATATTTTATGTAAAACAGCGGATATAGGAAATTTTTCCATCAAAGGTGATGCAACATTAATCACCTCCTCCATGTTCTCAGTGGTTCCTGGTTCAGCCGGTATATGGCAATTTGCTAGAATAAATATATCTAGTAATGCTGTATTAAATGCATTGATAAATACAAATAATGCCACTTCCATCACCAATAGTTCGGGCTTATTTCATTTAGGCTTTTTAAATTCTAGTGGTGGCGGTTCTCGATTAGGTTATTTTTCCAATTATGCACAAGTAACATTAGCGCCTGTGATTACTTCTACTGCTTGCTTTGGATCAGATATAAAATTAGCGGCTACCGAATTACTCAATGTAAATTATAAATGGACTGGACCTAATAATTTCAGTTCCACTATTTTTAATCCAACTATTACGAATGCAACTTTAAAGGATTCAGGGATGTATACGGTTGTTGCCAATATCAATGGTTGTGGTATTTCAACAGATAGTGTTCGTGTAGTAATAAATCCAAAGCCTATCATACATTTTTTAAAATCGATCGATACGGTTTGCTTGGGAAACGCCAGGGAGATACGTTATGCTTTAGATGGCAAAGCGCCTTGGACACTTGAATATAGTAATGGCACTGTAAATTCAATCATTACTGATATTGGACAATCACCTAATTTTTTCACTGTCACACCTGCTGTTAAAACTATTTACAGCATCGTTAATATAAAGGATTCCAATTCCTGTGTGGTAAGTGTAAACGCTACTAATGAAAAAGATACTATTGTAGTTAATAAATTACCCGTTGCCAATTTTGATTATTCAACACTCAGATGCGAACAAAAGGATATTTTATTCAGCGATCAATCCAAAGGTGATTTAGATAGCGTAACCATTTGGCACTGGGACTTTGCTAATGGTAAAACCAGGAATGAGTTGACTAAATCTCCATTCAATGAGCAGTTTACTGTATGGGGCACCTATAAAATTAAATTAGCAGTGCAATCCAGGTTAGGTTGCAATAGCGACACCCTCGTAAAATCAATCTACATTAATCCCCATCCAACCGTAGGCTTTGAATTGCCTGAAGTATGTTTGGACGACAAGTATGCACAATTCATTGACACAAGTTTTTTAGCGGACAATAATACAAAGTCATTTGATTATTTATGGGATTTTAATGTGGTACCTCCGGCGGGTAAAAAATTACCCATCATTCCATCTGCCATGAAAACAGATAAAAATCCTATTGTTCAATACAATGATTGGGGTGATTATAAAGTGTCATTAAGGGTAACACACAAAACAACAGGTTGTATTTCAACTGATACATCTGATTTTAGAGTCAATGGGGCAGTACCAAAATCGCAATTTAAAATTGTTAATCCCGATACGCTTTGTAGCAATCAAGCTGTAAAAATTATTGATTCCTCTTGGGTAGATTTTGGTACTATTGGGAAAATAATTATTAATTGGGGTGATGGATCGCCCGATTCAGTGGTTAATGATCCAAGTATTGATCCTAGCGTGAATAAAATTTACCAGCATTATTATGCAAATATTTCAGCACCTAATAACTTAAAATTAAATTATCCAATAACACTTACAGCTTATTCAGGAGGCACTTGTTTTATCGCAGCTAAAAAAGATATCAGCCTTATTCCGCCCCCGGAAACACCGATCATACAAACCGCTAAAAACTATTTATGTTTAATGGATAGTTTACTTTTAAATACAACTACCAGTGGGGGCCTTACTGATTTTATATATTTATATACTTCTACCAATACGAGTGCAAGTATTAGTGGAGCTTATATAAAAGGGCTATTGGCTGGAACTGCACAAGTATCATTACAGGTAACAGATCGAAAAAAATGTATTTACCCTTATAATAATCATTTTTCAATTCCTGTCATTGACATTCCCACCGCTGAAATTTTACCAGGAGATAGTATCATATGTAATGGGGATGCGATTAATATAGCTGGAGCTGGAAAAGCATATAATAATGGCCCAATAAGTACTTACAGCTGGTATCGCAATGATACATTATTAAGTACCTTATCATCCAATAGCATCACTAATAATATCCCAGGTTGGTATAAGCTAACCGTGAATGATGGTAAGTGTAATTCATTAGCTACTGCAGGTAAAAAAGTTTCTCCCATAAATATTACAAAATATACATTCACGCATGTACCGAATATTTGTATTGGCGTTCCACTCATAGTAAATACAAATGCGGTGGATCAGTTCAGTGTGCACTATAATTGGGATTTTGGTGACGGCTTTAAATATTTAAAAGCAAATCCAGCAAGTCATAAATATATGGCGAAGGGGGATTATAAAATAAAATTGAATGTGACCAATGACTATTGCCCTAAATACAATTATCAAGTCATTGGAACTGCAGTAAAAGTAGTATCTGCAATTAAGCCTACCACTTTTAAATATTTTTTCCTTGCCAAACAACCTTTTAATGTAGTGACCAAAATAGATCCTGGTTATGTACAATATAAATGGAATCCTACCATATTTTTAGATAATTCCAATAAGCCCAATCCAATATTCAATGGTGATAAATCTACGGATTATACTTTAACTCGATTGGATACAATTACGTCATGTTCAGTTACGGACGAATATGAAATTATTGTATCCACAGAAGTTTATGCGAATGTGCCCAATGCGTTTACCCCTAACAATGATGGATTGAATGATGTGCTAAAAGTGGAGTATAGTTTGGGTATCGGCGCTGACTTTAATTTTAGGATTTTTAATAGGTGGGGTAAGTTAATATTCCAAACCAATGATAAAAATAAAGGTTGGGATGGACGCGATCCAAGTGGACTATTGCAGGAGATGGATGGGTATAGTTATTTGTTGGAGTATAACTATATTGATCCCTTAACGAGTGTATTAAAAAATACTAGAAAAACAGGGTCTGTAATTTTATTTAGATAAATCATTAATTTTCACAGGTCTTACCCAGCACTTTGTATACTTAAGATAATCATCCTGGGTCCCGTCATTAAAAAATTGCAGCCAAGCATGGTTCTCAATACTTTGTTCAATGCTCCAATAGTATTTCCCATTTAAGCCTGGAATTTTATCTTTATTCAGGTATAAAAAATTTAATTCTGCTCTATTAGGTAATCTCCACCCACCTTTTAATTTTTCGCAAGCTTTTCTTGAATCGGCCCATTTCATTTGTGAACTAAAATCGGAGCGCGCCACCAATAGCTCACCAATTTTTATAGGGTTATTCGTAATACTATTTTGAGCAATACAATGAAATGTTAGCATGGACAGTCCAAAAATGGCCAACAACAATTTTGCTTTTTTCATGTAGTTTATAAGTTTAAGCTTCTATATCAAATATAATTGTTTTAATGGAATTAATATACAAGATTTTTCAAATGTATTCCATCACATTTAAGCTTTCAATCAATCTATAATCATCTAAATTGTGTTAAATTGTAAAATAGGTACTGTATGAAATGGTTGTATTACTTATCTTTATTGACTCTTACGGTTTATTAACTTGGGTATTACATTAAAAAAAATTATTACATAAAATATATTTTATATGAAACGCTTTAACCAATTGTTTGTTTTCATTTTTATATTATTTGCTATAGTACAATATAATGACCCAGATCCTTATTTATGGGTACCTATTTATCTTTTCCCAGCAGTAATTTGTTTTTTAGCTACGCGTGAAAAATTTTATAAAAATGCATACACCGGAGGATTTATATTTTTCAGTCTTTATGCAGTATATAAATTGTTAGA